>JAEEOD010000335.1 GCA_016284115.1 Bacteroidaceae bacterium | reverse complement strand
TCAGGCGGTTTCAGTTACGACTGGTCTCCTGATAGCAAATGGTTTGACATTGAGTTTATCGGAAACAAACGCGACCCATACGCAGACATAGGCTTAGTTAGTGCCAATGGTGGCGCCATTACCAACCTTACCAACAGTGGTTATATAGACGGAAGCCCTATGTGGGTGATGGGAGGTAATGCTATCCTATTTCAGAGCAATCGCTATGGTATGCGTAGTCATGCTTCTTGGGGTTCACAAGACGATGCCTTGATGGTATTCGTAAATCAAGACGCCTACGACAAGTACCGCCTCAGCAAAGAAGACTATGAGTTGCAAAAAGAATTAGAGAAAGAGCAGAAAAAAGCTGAGGGCAAGGATGAATCGAAAGATAAAAAAGATGGTGACAAGAAAGATGACAAGAAAAAAGACGAGGTGAAACCTATCAACATTGAACTGAAGGGCATCGAAGACCGCATCGTTCGTGTAACGCCAAACTCATCCAGCATGAACGGCATGATGATTGACAAAGATGGCGAGAACTTATATTACTTTGCCTCATTTGAAGGTGGTTATGACCTATGGAAAATGGATTTACGCAAGCACGAGACAAAATTGGTGAGCAAGGGCACTGGTCCTGGTTCAATGCAAATGGACGATGAAGGAAAGAACATCTTCGTTTTGGGTGGCCGCATGCAAAAGCTCGACCCGAAGGGTGACAAGCTGACGCCAATCTCCTTCAATGCAGAGATGAAACTCGACTTGGCAGCTGAACGTGAATACATGTTCAACCGCGTTTATCAACAAGTGAAAGTAAGACTCTTTGACCCTAAAATCGCTTTCGCAGATTGGGAGAAAATGACTATCGCCTATCGTAAGTTCCTACCTCATATCAGCAACAATTACGACTTTCAAGAATTGTTGAGTGAATGGCTCGGTGAGTTGAATGTATCTCATAGTGGCGGGCGCTACTCACCCAACTTGAATGGCGACCAAACAGCTACACTCGGTTTATTGTATGACTGGACCTTCACGGGCAAGGGGCTGAAAGTGGACGAAGTAATAGAAAACGGTCCTTTCGATCATGCCAGCTCAAAGGTCAAGGCAGGTATCATCGTTGAGAAAATTGATGGCATCGTCATCGACGAGAATACCAATTATAATAACCTGCTCAATGGGAAAGCACGCAAGAAGACATTGGTATCTCTCTATAATCCACAGAGCAAAGAGCGCTGGGACGAGGTAGTACTGCCCATCCAGCAGTCTGCCCTCACTGCCCTGCTCTACAAGCGTTGGGTAAAACAACGTGCTGCTGACGTAGAGAAGTGGTCGAATGGCCGACTGGGCTATGTTCACATCGAATCAATGAATGATGGCAGCTACCGCACCATCTATTCAGACATCCTTGGCAAGTTCAACCAGAAAGAAGGCATCGTCATCGACACACGTTTCAACGGCGGTGGCCGTCTGCACGAAGACATCCAGATATTGTTCAGTGGCAGCAAATACCTGACACAGGTAATACGAGGCGAAGAAGCATGCGATATGCCAAGCCGACGTTGGAACAAACCGAGCATCATGCTCCAGTGCGAAGCAAACTATAGCAATGCTCACGGCACACCTTGGGTGTATCAGCATGAAAAGATTGGCAAGTTGGTGGGTATGCCCGTACCTGGCACCATGAGCAGTGTGATGTGGGAAACCTTGCAAGACCCCACTCTGGTGTTTGGCGTGCCAGTCATCGGCTATCGCACAGAAGGAGGTACCTGGTTGGAAAACAGTCAGCTGGAGCCCGATATCCTAGTAGCCAATGCTCCTGAAACCATTGTCAAAGGCATGGATACTCAGCTAAAAGCTGCTGTTGACGAGCTGTTGAAAGAGATTGACAGCAAATAATAAACTTAGCCCATAAACCCTTCTTTACACAGTGTGTTTATGGGCTATACACCAAACAAAATAAAAGAGGACTACTTTTCAGTAATCCTCTTTCTCTTTACGCTTTTCACAAAGAATAAAGACCCAAATATTTACCTAGTCTGTCATACACTTTTTTCTCTTTTCTTGCAGCCATCAAGTTAATTTGACAGCCTTTACCTCGTTACACACAAGGCTCACATCATCCCTGATATGATACTGCAAATATAGTGTATAAAATACACCTAAGCAATAGTAAGGGTCTAAAAACTTGTGCTTTTAACTATTTTTAATGTGTTAAGTACACTTATTTTACTAAAAGGAGGAAGTAATTTTTCTTGCCTCTTTGCACCAATAAGTACTTACCATTCAACAAATCTTTTTCAGTAACTAACTGATCAAAGGCAGCAAGTTTCTCTTTGTTCATTGATACACCACCTCCTTGCACTAACTTGCGCATCTCACCTTTTGAGGCAAATACTTTACTATGCTCAGCAAACAAATCCACTGCCTTAACGCCTTCGGTAAACAAGCCTCGCTCTACCTCAAACTGGGGCACACCCTCAAACACAGCCAGCAAAGTATCTTCATCCAACTTCATCAATGCATCGTGGGTATTATTGCCAAACAAGATGCCTGAAGCCTCAACAGCTGCATTGTAGTCTTCCTCGGAATGTACCATGATGGTTACCTCTTTTGCAAGACGTTTCTGCAACACTCGCTGCCCTGGATCCTGCTGATGTACAGTTACCAAAGCATCAATTGTTTCTTTTTCCAAGCTAGTAAAAATCTTGATATATTTCTCAGCGTCCTCGTCGCTTACATTCAACCAGAACTGATAGAACCTATATGGAGTAGTGCGCTTGGGGTCAAGCCATATATTACCGCTTTCTGTCTTACCAAACTTCTTTCCATCGGCTTTGGTAATCAGTGGACAAGTCAATGCGAAAGCTTCGTTCTCGATACCCAGGGTACGACGAATCAGTTCCGTTCCTGTAGTAATGTTACCCCATTGGTCATTGCCACCCAACTGCAATTTGCAATGTTTGGTCTGATACAGATGCAGGAAGTCATAACCTTGCAGCAACTGATAGGTAAACTCGGTAAAAGACAAACCGTCACGTGCTTCACCATTCAGACGTTTCTGCACAGAATCCTTTGCCATCATATAGTTAACTGTGATGTGCTTGCCTACCTCACGAGCAAAATCCAAGAACGTAAAGTCTTTCATCCAGTCGTAGTTGTTCACCATCTCAGCAGCATTAGGCTCTTTGCTATCGAAATCGAGGAACTTAGCTACCTGCTTCTTGATGCATTCCTGGTTATGATACAGTGTCTCAGCATCCAACAAGTTTCTTTCCTGGCTCTTGCCAGAAGGGTCGCCAATCATACCCGTAGCGCCCCCCACCAAGATGATGGGCTTATGGCCACAACGCTGGAAATGTCTAAGCATCATGATACCACACAAATGACCTATGTGCAATGAATCTGCCGTGGGATCAGTACCCAAGTAAGCAGTCACCATTTCCTTCTGAAGCAGTTCTTCAGTACCTGGCATGATTTGAGCCAGCATACCACGCCATTTCAATTCTTCAACAAAGTTCTTTTTCATTGTATATTATGTATATTATTTTCTTTTCGGCTGCGAAGTTACTATTTTTTTTTGAAAAACACGCAGTCAATATTTTTTTTCACCTGCACTTTCAACGCCTTGCAGTCCATTTCTAAATCAGTTGCCACCTTATTATATATATGGTCAATGCCGCAAGTAGCCTCATCTGTTTCCAAAAACAGACGGTCAAGAGGAGTGGTGCGTAATGCATCCACATTGTAATGCTCACCATACGAAAGATACATTCCTGCATCTAATAGCTGCTTTGCCTGCATTGGCTTCCCACGGAAACCATGAATTATCCAGGAAGTGTCTTTTTTAAACTGATTTGCCCATAATAACAAATCGGCGGATTTCACCATGTGAATAATTAGAGGCTTGTCAATGAAAGCTGACAAAGAGTTTTGCCACATGAAAACCGACATCTGCAAATCATGGTCAAAGTTTCTGTTTCTGTCAAAACCCGCCTCACCGATAGCCAGCACCTGTGGATGACTCGCCAGTTTCTCCACCAGCGTTGTCTCTTCCTCAGTCATCTTGTCAATATACCAGGGATGCATTCCTACCGAATACCAACAACCAGGCTGAGCCACAAAGTGACGAGGGTCTACGCTGATAATCGCCTCACCTAGTATCCCATCCGTATGATGGGTATGTATATCTATCAATTCGCTCATGGTACGGGATCATAGCCAGAACCACCCCAAGGATGGCATCTAAGAATTCTTTTTATTGCTAAATAAAGTCCTTTGAATGGACCATGTTTCTTGATAGCCTCCACAGCGTATTGCGAGCAAGTAGGTGTAAACCTGCAAGAAGGGCCCATCAAGGGAGATATAAACTTTTGGTAGAAATAGATGGGCAATAGCAATATCTCACTCAGCACTTTCCTCATGAACCTCAGCGTTTGGATGTACTGCATCAAGCTTCTCCACCATTTTCTCTAAAGCAATCTTCATACGTTTCTCGATAAAGGTGGTTGCCATCAACTCGTCACTCAGATAGATAAACGATATAGCCATTTTCACATCACGGTCAGTCAGTGCTTGCAACAAAGGGGCTTTGTTCAACCTGTAAGCCTCTCGCAACTGACGTTTCACATGGTTACGATCAACAGCATGTTTGAAATATCGCTTAGAAACAGATATAAGCACAGAAGCCTGAGACTTCAACTCAGGCTCCATAAGGTAAACCACACGAAGAGGGAAGACGGTAAATGAACGGGCGCCTGCCCCTCCTACAAACATCTTCCCAATCACCTTTTTCCGGTCAAGTCTTTCGACTTTCTTCAGTGTGTTGGGCATAAATATTTGGTTTTAGGAATGTTCTTTCAAAAAGTTTTCAAGGGCAGCAGTCATCGATGGTGCCTCTGCCGTTGGCGCCTGGAAATCCAGTCGTAAGCCAGCATCTTTCACTGCTTGAGCCGTTGTGGCACCCAATGTACCTATCCTCACATTACCCTGCTTGAAATTAGGATCGTTCTTCAACAATGAAGCGATACCTGCTGGACTAAAGAAGATAAAACCGTCATACTGGGCTATCTCCTCTGGGGTGAAGTCATTGCTGATAGTACGATACATAACACCCTCGGTGTGTTGAATCTTAGCAGCATCCAGCATGTTCTTGATATCATCATTATGTACATCAGACATTGGAATGAAATATTTCTCATTCTTATGCTTCACAATGGCAGGAAGCAAATCCTCAAACTTACCTGTAGCACCATAGAACACCTTACGCTTGCGGTACTGCACATACTTCTGAATGTAAAGAGCTATCTTCTCTGCCACGCAGAAATACTTCATCGTCTCAGGAATGATAATGCGCATATCTTCACACAAGTGGAAGAAATGGTCGATACCATGACGTGAGGTAAAGATAATGGCAGTGTGATCTAAGATGTTAATCTTTTGTGCACGGAAATCCTTTGCAGATAATCTTTCTACCTTAATAAATGGCTTAAATTCAATCTCTAAACCATATTTTGCCGCGATATCGTAATACGGTGACTTATCCGTAGCTGGCTTGGGTTGAGAAACCAATAACTTCTTCATTTCCAACACTTAAAAAACTAATAATTAAATAGTAAATATCGGTTCAGCTGTCTCGTTCCAATAGCAATAAAAACTATAGGAAGAATTTCGAGCGCACAAAAGTACAAAAATATTAGCAAACTGCCATACAAATTCAGGGAAAAAAGTTTTTTTTGCCAATAAAACAGCCAAATACGAGGGGTAATCGATACTACAAGTATCACTATAACGAACAAAACAGAGTGCATATTGTAATATATATCCACCATCATCATTGGTAATAAAAGCACTCCCTCCAAACATACAGAGTTAGTCCATGCTTCCATAATGAAAGGTATTTGTACTGGCGGTACAAACATCCATAGCACAAACCGATAGAGCAACCAACGAAAGACGAGAAAGGCTGCAGCAAGCATCATGTAGAAAGCTAACAGCGCACTCGATGACAGAGGCAGTTCTACCAACGGCTGGTTCATACGGATAGTAATGTCAATCAGTAACAAACTAACTGCCAATCCCATCTGTATAAACAAAAAGGGCTGAATTCCTCCAGGCGTTTCCGTAACATTCAAGTCGTTTTGACGGAAATTGAACAAGGGCAATTGTGCTATCTTACGACTCCAAGGTTTGCCTATCATCGTCAATGCCAACGTTACTAATATTACACAGACTATCAAAACCACCGTCACGACATCGTCAGACTTCATATAATATGGAATTGGCTCCCCCATCATAACACAGCTTTCACAATCACGTCTTCTGTCCAATATGGTTCTGTGAATATATAGTCTATCGCCTCTTCAGGTGTATTAGCCATTCTCCATACTTGACGAAACTTTTCATCTTGGAAATGCTCTTCCACCGACCTCTCCAGCAACGTTGCCAAAGGTTGATAATAATCACGAGTGTTAAGGATTACTACAGGTTTAAGGTAAAGTCCCAACTTCTTGAGCGCCACAATGTCCATCAGTTCGTCAAAGGTGCCTACTCCGCCAGGCAGAGCAATAGCAGCATCCGATATCTCCGCCATGATGCGCTTGCGTTCCGCCATCGTCTCCACCTCAATCACCTCATCAAGTCCAGAACGCAACCACCCTTTTTCCACCATGAAGTGAGGTATTACACCAATGGCCTTACCCCCATGCGCTTTCACTGCATCGCATATTGTTCCCATCAGTCCCACAGCACCACCACCATATACCAATGTCACACCATGTTCAGCAAACAACTTGCCTAATTTGGCAGCATCCTCCTTATAAGCCTCACTTACTTGTGTGCTCGAAGCGCAATATACACTAACATTTCTTATTTTGTTGAGCATATCTCCTTTATTATATTATGCAGACTATCATTAAACTTAGCATTGATGTTGCCATCAGGACGATAGCAGCACTCAGTAAGAATCTTGGGCTCCTCCCCACATATGTCGATGCCTATCACCCTATTTTGCATCAGTGCCTCCAGCAAAGCGGTCAACTGTTTCCAACTCATGGTACCTTGATCCCAATTGGTACTACACTCGTTGGGAGTCATCACATCCTTGTCAATGGAGAGATAAAGAGGTGCCTCCATTACAAATTCCTGTAAGAGCTGGTCCAATGGTGTTGTTCTCAGTTGGCTCTCTGTCACCATCTTCAGTTTGTCACCGAAGCCTTGCGTCTCACCCACCAATTTGTCATCCATTCCAATCAGCCACACCTGCCTCAGTTGCGGATTCTGTTCAAGTGCCGCCCTCACCCAACTACCACACGATAGCAATTCACCAAACATCGGTCGTTGCATATCAGGATGATGGTCCAATACCACAAGGGTAAACGGCTCCAAAATGCGGTCAGTCCATAGCTTTGACAGATAATGGTAGTCGCCAGAGTCCAACCAGTGTACCGTCTCTAATGGCTGATCAGCCATCAGTCCATTCAACCTTTTTTCCGCCTCGGTATCGCAATAGCAGTCGGTACCCTCCACCTGCGTGCATTCCACCCACTCAAAGTCGTCACCCTGCATGAAATCATACTCCTCAGACACATGAGTGAAATTGAAAACTATTGAACGCTCAACGTTGAACATTATAATCCGAAAGCCTCTTTCACTTGGTCTACATAGTCCAGTTTCTCCCAAGTAAACAGCTCTACTTCCACGTCCTTATCACCTTCGTAAATAGAGCGGAAGTGTTTCACTACTGTCTGTGGCTCTCGCCCCATGTGTCCATAAGCAGCCGTCTCTTCATAGATAGGATTTCGCAACTTCAACCTGTCTTCTATCGCTTTTGGTCGCAAATCGAACAACTTTCCCACCACCTTGGCAATCTCACCATCTGTCATGTTTACATGACTGCGTCCGTAAGTATTCACATAAATGCTTACTGGCTCAGCCACACCAATGGCATACGACACCTGCACCAATAACTCGTCGCTCACACCAGCTGCCACCAAGTTCTTTGCAATATGACGAGCCGCATAAGCAGCACTCCTATCCACCTTACTGGGGTCTTTTCCAGAGAAAGCACCACCACCATGAGCGCCCTTGCCACCATAGGTGTCCACAATGATTTTGCGTCCTGTCAAGCCTGTATCACCATGAGGACCACCAATTACAAATTTGCCTGTTGGGTTCACATGATAATTGATATCACCATTAAAGAGTTTCAGCACATAAGGCGCCTTGATGGTCTCCATCACGCGAGGTATCAGTATCGTCTTCACATCATTGCGTATGATTGCCAACATCTCCTCATCAGCTTTCAGTTGAGCCTCCTTCGTATTGTCAGAAGGCAACACAAACTCGTCGTGTTGTGTCGACACTACGATGGTGTCAATGCGAGCAGGCTGTCCATTGTCGTCATATTCGATGGTTACCTGACTCTTCGCATCCGGTCTGAGATAAGTCATTACCTTCCCCTCCCTGCGAATCTCAGCCAGCACACGCAAAATACGGTGTGACAAATCGAGTGACAAAGGCATATAGTTTTCCGTCTCATTGGTAGCATATCCGAACATCATGCCCTGGTCGCCTGCGCCCTGATTCATAGGATTTTCACGCTCCACACCTCGATTGATATCGGGGCTTTGCTCGTGTATGGCGCTCAATACACCACACGAGTTACTTTCAAACATATACTCTCCTTTGGTATATCCAATGCGTTTGATCACCTGGCGTGCCACGAGTGGCATATCAATATAAGCACTCGTCTTCACCTCACCAGCCAGCACCACTTGCCCAGTAGTAACCAGCGTTTCGCAGGCAACTTTAGAATCTGCATCATAAGCCAAGAGTTTGTCAAGAATGGCGTCCGATATTTGGTCCGCCACTTTGTCGGGGTGTCCTTCAGACACCGACTCAGAAGTAAATAAGTATCCCATAATATTTTAGCATTTTTTAGTGTGGTTGCAAGCAATGCAAATCCATCCACCTTATTAATAAATAGTTGTCTTTCGGCTGCAAAGATAGTGCAAGTCAAAGACAGAACAAAATAAGCTAGGATTTTTTTTTGCTGGATTTGGGATGAAGTGACTTAGTTCTAGTAAAAGGGCGGTTTAGTTCTAGTAAACCCACCTTTTACTTCCTCTAAACGATACTCTTTCTTTACTAAATGATTCGGCCAAAATTATTGTTCTAATTGTCTCTTTTTGCTATGACAAGTTTTTAAATAATCAATTATATGCTGTCAATAAAACCAAGAAAAGTCAAACTTATCATCTTGCAAAATATTAGAATAAAAATTGTATCTTTGTAACGTTACTTTTTAGGAGTAAAAGGAGGAGACATAAAATGATTAATTATGGATTAAAAGATAGAGTGGCTCTCATTACTGGGGCAAACAACCCTCAGGGAATTGGAGCAACGACAGCAATCGCTTTTGCTCGAGAAGGGGCAAAAGTGGTATTAGTGTATAAGAGAATCATAAGGAAATATGATGAGAATAAGACAGATAGGAATGGGGCAGACAGATATTTCCAATCAAATGCAGGTAATGCAGCTATTGTAGAAGGCAAACTTAAGGAAATGAATGCTGACTATTTTATTATAGAAAGCGATATATCTAATGAAATAGCTGTAAAGGAGATCTACTCAAAGGTGATGGAACGGTATGGAAGGGTTGATATCTTGGTAAACAATGCGGCTGATGGTGATATGGATGGCCTTGACACCATAGAAAGAATCACCCAGGGTGTGATTGACGATACATTCGCCGTTAATGTTCGAGGTAGCATTATGATGATAAGAGAGTTCATAAAGCGTCGAAATGATTTTGGTAGAATTATTAATCTTTCTACAGATGCAGCACAAGTATTTGCAGGTCAGATTACATATGGGGCAAGCAAAGCCACTATGGAAGCTCTTACTCGTAGCATTGCCCTTGAAGTAGCAAAGTATGGAATAACAGTGAATTGTGTGGCACCTGGCCCAACACAAACAGGATGGATTGATGCTAATTTGGAAAAGGCTGTCATTCCAAATATTCCTATGGGCGAACTAATCCAACCTGAAGATATTGCTGAAACTATTTTGTTCTTAGCAAGTAAGCAAGCACGAATGCTTACAGGGCAAGTCATAAAAGTATCGGGTGGGCACGCTCTCTAATTCTCTTTGGCACGATTGTTGTATAGCATCATGATATAGCATCATAAATCTATTATAGAAGTTATGGCATTCGGCAAATGGATAGGAGGCTTGTTTGGCTTCATCAATACAGGTAGTATACTAGGTGCAATAGCAGGATTCGTGTTAGGGTCACTGTTCGATGCTTTTACCGACAAGGCTCAACAGGGCTATGTAGAGGAGGACATGGACAACACAGGGGGCTACGGTCAACAAGTGAATATTGGAGCAAGGAACGACTTCCTCTTCTCGCTAATGGTACTATGCGCCCACATGATACACGCCGATGCCAAAATCATGCACTCGGAGATGGAAATGGTGCGCCAATGGTTACGAGAATCATTTGGGCCTAACGCCTCGACCGAAGGCAACAATATACTGCTACGATTGTTCGACTATAAGAAAAAGCAGGGCGAAGTGGCTTGGCAACAACAGATCCGTCAAGCGTGTTCAGAAATGGCGTTCTCAATGCCAGAAGAGCAACGCATACAACTGGTGGCATTCTTAGCACAACTGGCAAAGGCTGATGGCAAAGTACACCAGAAGGAGGTAGAAGCGCTGAGAGAGATGACGATAAACCTGCAACTGGATGCTAACATCGTTGACCAGATGCTGTCGTTGGGTGGCACCACACTAGACGATGCTTACAAAGTACTGGGTATCAGTCCAGACGCTACCGATGAGGAAGTTCGTAAGGCATATCGCAAGATGGTAGTACAGCATCACCCCGACAAGGTGTCACACCTGGGGGATGACGTAAAGGAAGCTGCTACCAAGAAGTTGCAAGAGATCAACAAGGCAAAGGAAATGATATTCCAGGCAAGGGGACTGAGCTGAAAATTATATTCATTAATAAAAAAAGAAGGCAGTTCATCTGCCTTCTTTTTTAAATCCTCATAATCATCTTTTACTTGAACAGCAACTGAGCTGAGGTGTTCAGGTACAGACGCCAATTCTTCCACTCATGACCACCAGTGCTCTGGAAGAATGTGTGCTCCATGCCATTGCGAGTCAATGCCTTGTCGAGCACCTGATTACCTGCATAGGCGAAGTCTGAGGTACCGCAACCAATCCAGTAGAGCTTGTAACCAGCCTTCTTGATACCCTGTAGCTGAGCATCCAACTGTTCGCTCTCACGAGCGCCTGCACTTGTTGGCAGGATATAGTCGAAGACATTAGGATACAGTGTGGTAGCAGCGAAAGTGTGACCACCACCCATACTCAAGCCAGAAATAGCACGTGCAGATTTCTTAGGAATAGCACGATATTCTTTCTCGATGAAAGGAATAATCTCAGTTACGAGGCTTTTTACAAAAAGGTTAGCATTTTCAGGAGCACGAGTATCAATCTGCTTTACTGGCAAGCCCATAGTACCAGCTGCCTGCTGACCAGGATTACCATTAGGCATCACTACAATCATAGGCACTGCCTTGCCTTGTTCAATCAGGTTATCCAAAATCTGAGCAGCACGTCCCATACTTGACCAAGCTTCCTCATCACCACCGCCACCATGCAGCAGGTAGAGCACTGGATAACTTTTCTTGCTATTTTCATAGCCATAAGGAGTATAGACTGTCAGACGACGGTTCATGCCAAGAAGACTACTGTCATACCATCTGTAACTTACTGTACCACGATGAGCAGCTTCATTATAGTTAGCTGAGCGCTCTCCTGGGATAAATAGCATATTTAGGTAACGAGTACCATCACGCTGTACCATGTAGTTAACAGGGTCATTTACATTTACACCATCCACAATAAAGTTGTAGGTATAAATTTCTGGCTCTGGAGCAGCAATGGTCACTTCCCAGATGCCGTTAGCGCCCTTCTTCAAAGGCACTACATCAGTGTAATTAGCCATCCAATTACCATAGAGATTCACCACTGTGGCATAGTTGGCGTTCAGACGGAAGGTAACTGAGTCGCCTTTCACTTCGGGAGATACGATTTGCTGACCACGAGTGAAATTAGCCAATTCCTGCGCACTTGCACTCACTGCCATCATAGCAGCAAATGCCAAAAAAAGAATTTTCTTCATAACTTCGTTTATTTAAGAATTTGATATGCTTTACAAATATAAGGATTTTTCTTTATTCCATATTACATATTAATCAAAAATTTCTTTGAGGATGGCGAGTGAGTTGAGCTCGGGAAAGTCGGGCAAGTGAAGACGGTAGTAGTCGTTGATGAGGGAAAGTAGCCTGTTGCGCTCATTGCGATTCATCTTGAAATAATGCATATTGGCAAAGTTGAGACGCATAAGGTTTACCAAATGCCGACTCTCCTCAGGTGTCACATAGTAGGCATGCGCTTGGGGTTTGAGGGGAACAAACGAGGCATTGAGCATATCAAAATAGCACCCCTCATGAAATTCTTCGACATTGGGTTGTAAGCCCAAAAAGCGTGACACACGCAAGAGAAACACAAGATGAAAATTGGCATAGTCGCGCTCCGCCATATCAAGCCAACGCATAGAGTGCGACAGGTAGACATAGAACGCCTCATTGGGTTGCCCTTCTTCACGGATGGCACGATAAAGGAACTCCTGCACAAAAAGGGCGATGACCGACTTGACAGGATGATAGGGGATGCTGACTAAAGGTTGCAGAGTCTGCACCGACTTCACCCTGAAGAGCGAAGCCATGGGCTTCATATCCGCCTCGACCTCCACCTCTGCCAAGGGCTGCAAGAGCAGGTGCTTGGCACCCGACTTGTGGGTCTTAGGGATGGTAGTGATGTAAGATACCCTGCCCCATTGCTGGGTGAAGAGTACGGCAATGAGCTGGTTATCTTTGATCTTAAAAGTGTGGATGACGATGCCTTTAGTGCGCTGTAACATATCACTTTTACTTTTAAGGACAAAGATAATACATCTATAAACCAAAGAAAAGCAAAAAAAGAGATTTTTTTTCAAAGAATGTTTTGTCAATTCAAAAATAGTCCCTACCTTTGCATCCGCTTAACGGCAGATTTTGACGAAGGCCCATTCGTCTATCGGCTAGGACGAGAGATTTTCATTCTCTAAAGAGCAGTTCGACTCTGCTATGGGCTACATAATAGAAAAATAATAAATAACAATTTAAAAGATTAGTCGAGATGGCAAATCATAAATCAGCACTAAAAAGAATTAGACAAGCAGAAACAAGAAGACTGCATAACAGGTATTATGGCAAGACCATGAGAAATGCTGTTCGCAAACTTCGTGCAACCACTAACAAGGAAGAGGCAGCTGCTATGTTGCCTAGCGTAACCAAGTTGCTGGACAAGTTGGCAAAAACAAACGTTATCCACAAGAACAAGGCTAGTAACCTGAAGTCAAAGCTTGCTAAGTATATCAACAAGCTGGCGTAAAACACGCTGGTAATAAGCTTTACTTTTATACCTTATAAACAGGTTGAGTTTTCGTAACTCAGCCTGTATTTTTATTGCCAAAAAGTAAAGGAAAAACGTACTGAAAATTTTGGATTTTCGCACAATATTTTGTACTTTTGTACCCATTAATGCTGAAAGCATTAAAATAGACTTTTAGCGACCCAAAAACAAGCAGTATATTTTATGACAGAAGAAGAGAGAATCTTAGGCGAAAATGAATACTCAGCCCAAAACATTCAGGTGCTAGAGGGTTTGGAGGCTGTACGCAAACGCCCTGCCATGTACATCGGCGACATTAGTTTTAATGGCTTGCATCATTTGATCAATGAGGTAGTAGATAACTCTATCGACGAAGCTTTGGCTGGTTTCTGTGACAAGATCGAGGTAATCATTAACGAAGACAACTCAGTGACCGTGCAGGACAATGGTCGTGGTATTCCTGTAGATATGCACGAAAAAGAACATAAATCGGCGTTGGAGGTGGTGATGACGGTGTTGCATGCTGGTGGCAAGTTCGATAAAGGTTCCTACAAGGTGTCTGGTGGCTTGCATGGTGTGGGTGTGTCATGCGTAAACGCACTTTCTAAGAAGATGATTTCTCAGGTATATCGCAATGGCAAGATTTATCAGCAAGAATATGCTTATGGCAAGCCTCTATATGACGTAAAGGAGATTGGCGTGACCGAGAAGACTGGTACAAAGCAGCAATTCTGGCCTGACGATAGTATATTTACCGAGACAGTATACAACTACGACCGTGTGGCTAACCGCATGCGTGAATTGGCTTTCCTGAATGCGGGCATTACCATTGAGCTGAAGGACATGAGGCCTGACCTTGAAGGTAATCTGCGTAGTGACACATTTCACTCAGACGATGGTCTGAAAGAGTTTGTGCGCTACATCGATTCGTCACGCGTACATCTGTTTAATGATGTGATTTATATCAACACTGAGAAGCAGGGCATTCCTATCGAGGTTGCCGTGATGTACAACACAGGCTTCAGCGAGAACTTGCACTCATACGTTAACAATATCAATACAATTGAGGGTGGTACCCATTTGACAGGTTTCCGTCGCGCACTGACCCGCACCCTGAAGAAATATGCCGAAGACAACAAGATGTTGGAAAAGGCAAAGGTGGAGATTGATGGCGAGGATTTCCGCGAGGGTCTCACGGCTGTTATCTCCATCAAGGTAGCAGAGCCTCAGTTTGAGGGACAAACCAAGACGAAGTTGGGCAACAGTGAGGTATCTGGTGCTGTTGAACAGGCCGTGGGAGAAGCATTCTCCATCTATCTGGAGGAGCATCCGAAAGAGTCAAAGATGATTGTTGACAAGGTAATCTTAGCTGCTCAAGCACGCGTAGCTGCTCGCAAGGCACGTGAAACCGTACAGCGTAAGTCGCCAATGAGTGGTGGCGGTATGCCGGGTAAGTTGGCAGATTGCTCCAGCAAGGACCCTGAAGAGTCTGAGCTCTTCCTCGTGGAGGGTGATTCTGCAGGTGGTTCCGCCAAACAAGGCCGTAACCGTACGTTCCAGGCTATCCTACCTTTGCGTGGTAAAATCCTTAATGTGGAGAAGGCACAATGGCACAAGGCATTCGAGAGCGATGAGGTAAACAATATTATACAAGCACTAGGCATTCGCTTTGGTGTGGATGGCGAGGATAGTAAGGTCGCCAACCTAGATAAGATTCGTTACAAGAAGGTGATTATCATGACCGATGCTGACGTCGATGGTTCTCATATTGATACGCTAGTCATGACGTTCTTCTACCGTTATATGCCAGAGGTGATTGAGCGTGGATATCTATACATCGCTACTCCTCCACTCTATCTCTGCACCAAGGGAAAAGTGAAAGAATATTGCTGGACCGACCAACAGCGTCAGCGTTTTATTGACACCTATGGTGGGGGGCAAGAAGGTGCTATCCACACACAGCGCTACAAAGGTTTGGGTGAGATGAACCCCGAGCAGTTGTGGGAAACCACCATGAACCCAGAAAATCGTATGCTGAAACAGGTGGACTTGACCAATGCTACAGAGGCCGATTATATCTTCTCTATGCTGATGGGTGAGGATGTGGGACCACGTCGCGAGTTCATAGAAAAGAATGCAACGTATGCGAACATAGACGCTTGATCTTTTTCACTCCTTCCAGTAAAGAAATCCCTCGTTTGAGGAATAAGGAATAAGAAAAGCTCCGGTTGAAACAGGAATAGTTCCCTGACAACCGGAGCGTTTTTTTACAACATAAAGTCTTATTGTATGTACCTTCTTCGCTTTAACTCTTCTACAGCATCCAACAACTCTTGGTACCACGCCTCGCCAAACTTGCGTATCAACGGTTCCTTTAAGAACTCATAGACTCGCACATCTTTTTGCTGCCCCAAAAGCACAGCTGCCTTACATACTTCCCATTGATGATAGTTCAAAGCATCCAAGGCGCCCACTTTCTTGTGGCGGATGGGATAAAGGTGGCACGAAAGCGGTTTGTAAAACTTCGTCTTACCCTCACGATAGGCTTTCTCAAGGGCGCAATAGCAGCATCCTTTCTCATCGTAACAGGTAAAGACACAATCTTTGCCATTAACGATAGAGGTGACTAGCTGTCCCTCTGGATCGGCATATGCTACACCTTGCTTATTGAGCACCTTACGAGCAGGAATAGAGAGCTGATCCCAAATGATGGGCAACACCTCCTCGATTTGCATGATTTCATCCAAATCAACAGGTGCCCCTGCATCGCCTTCGATACAGCAGGCACCCATACATTTCTCTAAATCACAGACGAAACGCTCTGTCAGCACCTCGTCGCTTATAAGTACATCTCCTATCTGATACATACCCCCTTGCCCAAATGGGCACCTCCCCTAAACAGGGGAGGAGCAAAATTACTTAATCAGGTCGTTACCTGTCATTTCAGCTGGCTGAGGCATACCCATAATGTGTAGGATAGATGGGGCAACATCAGCCAACACGCCATTCTCTACCTTTACGTCTTTGTTAGCAGTAACATACACGAAAGGCACAGGATTCAGAGAGTGAGCAGTATTTGGCGTACCATCCTCATTGAGAGCGTGGTCAGCATTACCATGATCGGCGATGATAATCACCTCATAGTCATTGGACTTAGCAGCCTCAACGGTTTCCTTCACACAATTATCGATAGCCACCACAGCTTTCTCAATAGCAGGATAGATACCCGTATGACCTACCATATCACCATTGGCATAGTTCACCACGATGAAATCGTACTGCTGGGTGTTGATAGCTGCTACCAGCTTATCTTTCACCTCGTAAGCGCTCATCTCAGGTTTCAAGTCGTAGGTAGCCACCTTAGGAGAAGGCACCAGGATGCGATCTTCGTTAGGATAAGGAGCCTCACGACCACCATTGAAGAAGAAGGTAACGTGAGCATACTTTTCTGTCTCGGCAATGTGCAACTGCTTCTTGCCGTTGTTAGACAGATATTCGCCCAACGTATTCTCCACATTCTCCTTGTCGAACAGGATATGAACCCCCTTGAAGGATGCATCGTAAGGAGTCATGCAGTAATACTGCAAGTCCTTAATGGTGTGCATGCCCTGCTCAGGCATATCTTGTTGTGTCAATACGGTAGTGATTTCCTTAGCACGGTCGTTGCGGTAGTTGAAGAAGATGAACACATCACCTTCCTTCACGCGACCATCCACAGTGCTATTGACGATAGGTTTGATAAACTCGTCAGTGACACCCTCGTCGTATGACTCCTGCATGGCGCGAACCATGTTGTCGCTCTGCTTACCTTCGCCGTGTACCAGCTGGTCATAACCCACCTTCACACGTTCCCAACGCTTGTCGCGATCCATCGTATAGAAGCGGCCGATGATAGATGCTACCACTCCGGCACTCTGCTTGCAGTGTGCCTCCACCTCTTCGATGAAGCCCTTACCACTGCGAGGATCGGTATCACGACCATCCATCAAACAGTGGATAAAGGTACGGCCTTCCAGACCATACTCCTTAGCAATGTCGCAGAGCTTGAACAGGTGATCCAAAGAACTATGTACACCACCATTACTGGTAAGGCCCATAATGTGAAGGCCAACACCTTTCTCTTTAGCATAGCTGTAGGCGGCAACAATCTGTTTGTTCTTCAGGATACTACCATCCTTGCAAGCACGATTGATCTTTACCAAGTCTTGATATACAATGCGACCAGCACCAATATTCAGATGACCAACCTCTGAATTACCCATCTGTCCGTCAGGCAAACCTACATTCTCACCAGATGCCTGGAGCTGAGAATTAGGATAATTAGCCAACAGATAGTCCCAGTATGGAGTTGGAGTACAAGAAATCACATCGTCTTTCTGACGATCGCCAATGCCCCAACCATCCAAAATCATTAAAAGAGCTTTTTTAGCCATATGTCAATTATTTAATTTGTATTACCTGTTATCAAATTGCAAAAATACGAATATTATGCGTAACATGCAAAAAAATAAGGCATAACCCAATGGAGCTATGCCTTATAATTTTGAGGTATGTTAGATTACTTTACGAAATCAGACATGTTCAGGAACCTAGCAGACTCTTCCAAACGCTCGAACTGCTTACCGCTGTTGGTATCTTCAATCTCGATGAAGAAATACTGGTTACCATTAGCATAGAACTTATCAAAGATATTCTTGAAGTTCATAGCACCAGATGCGCCCAATACCATGAAGTCCTTAATGTGCAACATCTTGATACGATCAGCACGTTTGGTCAACCAAGCAATAGGATCCTGCTGGCCCATAACAGTCCAGTAAACGTCCAACTCAAAGATTACGTTAGCTGGATCAGTGTTGTCCATATACAAATCTTCAATAATCTGAGCATCCTGCATACCCATGCCAGAGAACAGGTCACCCAATACAGCAGCCTTACTGTCAGCTGTAACTTTAGCGAACTCCATATTATGGTTATGGTATCCAAACTGGATGCCACCAGCCTTTACTACCTCACCTGACACATTCAGCAGGTTTGCAAAATCCTTAGCGTCCTCGATGCAGTTAACAGTTCTTGGAGGCATCATAGGCTGTACCAAGTACTCAACGCCTAACTTAGCATGATCTTCCACAACAGGCTTCCAGAACTCCTTTACGTCGTTCACCATTTCCTTCAAAGTCTTTGGCTTAGCAGCAGGAGCACCTGGGCGCTGGAACATACCACCCATCAGAATACCAGGAGTAACGTGAGAGCTCACAATCTTCAGGTCATTGTCTTCGCAAGCCTTCTTAAAGTCTTCCAGAGAAACACCACTGATATTGTGCTGGTCAGCATTATAGCCTGCGAGCTCGAGGTTCTTGATGCCCATCTCACGGATGCGCTTCAAGTTAGCAGACAGGTCACCCTGAGTCAGTTCCGGACCCAGTGTGTAAATTTGAAGGCCTAAACCCTTGTTCTTATTCTCTACTGGAGCAGCTGGTGTAGCTTCCTTTGCGTTACATGCTGCCAAAGCGCCTAATGAGAGGAGAGAAGCGCTCTTTAAGAAATCTCTTCTATTAATCATTTTTGTAAAAATTATAATAAAGATATAAAGAAAGAAGGCATGGCCTTGGAGGTCATGCCTTCAAGTATTGTTTAATTTATTTTACCCAAGGCTGAGCATTGATGAACTTCATTGAAGCCTCTACGCGCTCCATCTGCTTGCCGCTATCGATGTCCTCGATCTCGCAGAACAGATACTTGTTACCATTAGCATAGAACTGCTCAAAGATATTCTTAAAGTTCATAGCACCAGAATCACCCAGTACCACGAAGTCTTTCACGTGCATCAACTTGATGCGGTCAGCACGCTTCTTCAACCAAACCACAGGATCCTGCTGGCCCATAACGGTCCAATAAGTATCCATTTCATAGCAAACATTAGCAGAATCAGTATTGTCCATCAGCAGATCCATAATCATTGGACCATCGGCTGCAGTCAGTGGAGTCAATACAGTAGGCAGACGGAAGCCAGCCACGCCAGGAATCATGCGGGCAAACTCCATATTGTGGTGGTGGTAACCGAACTGAATGCCTGCAGCCTTGAAGATTTCACCACTCTTGTTTAACATCTCAGCGAAAGCCTTCACGTCATCCTCTGTGTTCAGGTAAGCCATCATCGGATGAACTACATACTGAATACCCTGCTTAGCATGATCCTCAGCCACCTTCTTGAATGACTCAGCTACCTTGTCAATCATAGAACGATTGAACTGACCGTCGCTACCATCGCGGCTCTCACGACCAGCAACACCAGAGAATAATCCAGGAGCATTAACGTGTGAGCTTGGGATCTCCAAACCAGCGTCGTTAGCCATCTTCTTAAACTCGCTGAAATCAACAGTACCTACCTTATTGGTATTAACATCATAACCCGCCAACTCCAGATACTTGAAACCAAAGCTCCTCAGTTTCTTTAAGTTGTCTGCCAAATTACCAGCATACAACTCATTGCCTAAAGTGTAAATTTGCAAACCAAAATACTTGTCTGGGTTGTTAACCTCAGCAACACCTGCTGCAGCACCTTCCTTGCTGTTGCAAGCAGCTAAAGCGCCTAATGATAACAATGAAGCGCTTTTCAGAAAATCTCTTCTATTAACCATAATAATTACTAAATTTAGTGAATTTGGCCGTAAAGTTATGATTTTTCAGCGAGATTACATCTATCTGCGCTTTTAAAAATTCTAAAAATACACACTTTTCCATAAAAATAAGGAGGAGATACACAATTATTATCTCTTAAACCCCTCCTATAATAAGGGAAAAACCTACTAGTAAAGGCAAAAAAAATCAGAGCCGACTTCACAGCCAGCTCTGATTATAGTTTTAACCCAATGTTTTTTCTTAATTCTTAACAAAGCCCTTACCAAGTAAGTACTTCGCACTTGCCTCTGCACGCTCAAGTTGCTTACCACTATTGATGTCTTCGATTTCAACGAACCAGTTACGATGACCGTTAGCATAGAAATCATGGAAGATCTTCTCAAAGTTCATAGCACCAGAGTCGCCAATGATGATGAAGTCCTTAATGTGTAGGAGCTGGATACGATCCTTATACTTGTTAATCCAAGCGACAGGATCCTGCTGACCCATAACAGTCCAATAGCAGTCGAGTTCGAACAACACGTTCTGTGCCTCTGTACCACTGATGAATACTTCCTCAATGGTCTTAGGTTCTGGAGAAGTATCACCAGGACGACGGAAAGCACGCTGATAGTAAGGAGTTACAGCCTCCCCTCCAGGAACTACCTTGTTGAACTCATTGCTGTGATTGTGGTAACCAAACTTAATGCCATTCTCTCTCAGGAGAGCACCCACCTTGTTGAAGATGTCAGCAACAGCCTGAGCATCCTCAAGGTTGTTGATGGTAGGCAAACTTGGCTGAACGATGTACTCAACGCCAAACATCTTGTGATCTGGAATAATCTTCTTCCAGAAGTCCAAGATCTTGGTCTCAGTGCTCTTGTCATACTTAGCACCACGATCCAGAGTTGGAGTCATGTGTGAGCTGACAATCTTGATACCAGCATCGTCTGCCATCTTCTTGAAATCAGCAGCTGATGTAGGAGTACCTCCGCCAAAGCTTGCGAACTGGCCATGTCCAGCTTGGTCGTTGAAGCCGTAGAAAGCCAACTCCACCTGATCGTAGCCATAGCTCTTCATCTTTTTCAGTGCATTTGCTGGGTTGTTCAGCAGTTCACCGCCAAGAGAGTATGCCTGGAAACCGAGGTTGGAACCAGCCTTTGGAGCCTGTGCTGTAGCGGCAGAAATGCCGTCAACAGCATTCACACTATTAGCAGCACTCATCTTAGAAGCTGCCAATGCGCCCAGCGTCATAAATGACGCGCTCTTTAAAAATTCTCTTCTGTTTGTCATAAAAAATAAGAATAAGTAATTAAAAAACACTATTTGGGTTCAAAGTTACAACTAATTGGTGAGAATACAAAGTATTTTAACAGAAAAAGTTATCAACAGCCTTTTCTAATTCAGCGATATTTCCTAATTTTGAACAAAAATAGGATCGAATATGCTATTACCATACTTGAAAAATACGATAGAAGCAGGATGCGATGAAGCAGGGAGAGGCTGTTTGGCCGGTTCTGTTTATGCTGCTGCTGTTATTTTGCCCAATGATTATCAAAATGACCTGCTAAACGACTCCAAACAGCTCACCGAGCATCAACGCTACTTGTTGCGCCCCATTATTGAGAGGGATGCACTGGCTTGGGCAGTAGGCATAGTCACCCCTGAAGAGATTGATAAAATCAACATTCTTAACGCCTCTATATTAGCTATGCACCGTGCCTTAAAACAACTCAAGCCAAAACCTTTGCACATTATTGTAGATGGCAACCGCTTCAAGCCATATAGTGATATCCCTTACCAGACCATAGTCAAAGGTGATGGCAAGTACTTAAGCATAGCTGCAGCCTCCATTTTGGCAAAGACCTACCGTGATGACTATATGAACGAGCTCGATGCCCAATACCCGGGATACGATTGGCGCCATAACAAGGGCTACCCCACCAAGGCGCATCGGGAGGCCATTAAGGAATTGGGAGTGACACCTTTTCATCGCATGAGCTTTAACTTACTGGGCGACGGACAACTCTCGTTTGATTTTTAATTTTTCAGCTGAATACTTTCACATTTCAAAGCAAAGTACTACATTTGCAATTTAGGATATATATTTAATACCTCATATAATGAAATTTACCAAAATCTTCTTAATGGCAGTGGCTGTAGCAGTCACTTTACCTATTGCGGCACAGTTCCGCCGCACTCCTACTCCTAATGACACATTGCAGTCTGTCAGAGTTTCTCCAAAGGGAGATGTTACCTTTAGTATTTACGCACCAAATGCCAAGGAAGTAAGAATTAGTGCAGAATGCGCTCCTTACGGTCAACCCGTGAATGTGGTGAAAAACGACGTAGGTGTTTGGTCAGCTACCATTCCTAATGTAAAGGATGGTGTCTATCGCTATAATTTTGTGGTGGATGGCGTTACCGTTCAAGATTCCAAGGACGCTGGTGTAGCCAATGCCAGAGCCTTGGCTGTAGTAACCACTGATAAAGATGCATTTTTTGCCAATAAGGACGTGCCCCATGGTGCAGTGGCTCAGCGCTGGTATTACTCTAAGCCTCTGAAAGAGATGCGTCGTATGCACGTATGGACACCTGCTGGCTATGAGAAGAATGCAGACAAATTACCTGTTCTCTACTTAGTACACGGTGGTGGTGATAATGATACCTCTTGGCCTGGTGTTGGTCATGCAGGTTTCATCCTCGACAATCTCTTGGCTGAAGGCAAGATGGTACCAATGATTGTGGTAATGCCTAACGGTAGCATTGACATGCCTGATGGCAACATCCAAGGCGAAGTACCTGTTTTTGCAGAGGATATGATTCAGAGCATTATTCCTTATATCGAGGACAACTACCGTGTGCTGACAGACAAGGACCATCGCGCCATGGCAGGTTTGTCAATGGGTGGCATGGAGACCATGGAAACAGCACTCTATCATCCAGAGATGTTTAGCTACGTATGGGTATTGAGTTCTTCGTTCGCTCCTGGCGACAAGAATAAGTATGAAGCTGAGCGTATCCATTTGAAAAATGATGCTGCCAAAATCAATGCCAATGTGAAGCAGCTGGTATTTACCCAAGGTGGTCCAGAGGACATTGCCTACAATAACTGCAAGGAAACCCTCAAACTATTTGACGAGGCAGGTATCAAATATGAGTTCAGTGAGATGCCTGGTGGCCATAGCTGGCATGTTTGGCGCCACAATCTCCGCGACCTAGCTCCAAGAATTTTCAAATAATCAATCATTAAATAATTCAATTGTATGAAAAAAGCATTATTTACCATTGCATTGGCATTATTTGCCGTTACAGGCTTTGCACAGCAAGCGCTGTTCAGCCGCAATGTCGTTAAGTCTCCTGAGATTAACGCAGACAACTCCGTTACTTTCCGTCTGCATGCGCCAAAGGCTATCACCGTTCAACTGACAGGTGATTGCGTGGATGGTGTTGTAAGCATGAAAGAAGATTCTTTAGGCGTTTGGAGTTACACAACCGGTAAGTTGGAGCCAGAGCTCTATTCTTACAGCTTTATCGTAAACGGCATGCGTATGCTGGACCCTTCAAACATCTATCAGAACCGTGATGTGGCTACATGGACCAGCATCTTCATCATCAGCGACCAGAAAGGCGACAAGGGCGACCTCTACAGTGTAAATAAGGTGCCTCATGGCAACGTTTCAAAAGTATGGTATGAAAGCCCTACACTGAAACTCACACGCCGTATGACCGTTTATACTCCTGCTGGTTATGACAAAGGCAAGAACTATCCTGTCCTTTACCTGTTGCATGGTGCCGGAGGTGATGAGAACGCATGGTCAGAGCTGGGTCGTGCCGCTCAGATTCTTGACAACCTGATTGCTGCAGGCAAGGCTAAACCTATGCTTGTTGTAATGACTAACGGTAATCCTAACACTGCTGCTGCTCCTGGTGAGTGGGACTTCGGTATGTATCAGCCAGCTATGGGTGGTGGTGGCGTTCAGCTGCCTCAGGCTGCCGCTTCTATGGACGAGAGCTTCATGGATGTAGTAAACTTTATCGAGAAGAATTACAAGGTAGCTAAGAACAAGGCTAATCGCGCCATCTGCGGTCTGTCAATGGGTGGTGGCCACTCATTCGCCATCTCAAAGCGTTTCCCTAACACCTTCGATTATGTAG
>JAEEOD010000334.1 GCA_016284115.1 Bacteroidaceae bacterium | reverse complement strand
CAGGCAGCCCATTGCACAGGATGCAGCCAGTGTACGCCGAACTGTCCTCAGCGCATCAACATCCCACAGGAGATGCAGCGCATCGACAAATATGTGGAGGCCTTGAAACGGGGTACACTGTAAGAAATCTCTTCAAATAGTTTTTTCTAAACATTTTAGTCAGTCTGCTTGATTATTCAGGCGGACTGACTTTTTTGCTAAAGAAATGTACCTTTGCAGCAAACTAAATAAAAAACTATGAAAATAAGAATTATCATGCTTATGGCCCACGACGGTCAGCAACCAGATTGACATACATAGCTTAGTAGTACACGGTAGGGACGGTTCTCTTTATGCTCTTCAGTACATAAAGAACCGTCCCTACAACATTCCGTCAGAATTTAATTCTTGTAGTAAACTCAACTGTAAACGGACGAATAAATGTGCCCGCCATCACATAGTTTTTATAAGGGGTAGGGTCGGTCACCAGGTCGGCTGAAGCAATAGAACCGCTGGCACCTTTCTGGTTGAGGATATTCACCACACTGGCAGCAAAGCTTACATGTTTGTTCAGCGTATAATCTACACCTCCAAAAGTCTCCCAGCGACCATTGAAATAGAGCGAGTTGGTCTTGTTGATGTACTGTCTACTGAAATAACGGGCACTGAGCCAGATACGCCACTTGTCGAACGTATAGCTGGGCTCAATTTCCAGTTCTGTCTTAGACAGGGCAGTGATAGTGTTGCCACTAAAGTCATGTTCTTCTGTTACTCCGTCGCTGAAAGTCGGTGTAAGTTTGAAATCCTTGTATTGAGGATTGCGTAAAGTGAACATCAGGTGTACATTGAAACCCTTGAAAGGTGTTATCACTGCATCGGTGAGCCAGCCCAGGGTACCCAAATTGTAATAGGTGAACATAGTAATGTTTTCTTCCTGTCCAGCCTTCATGCCTCCTGCATCCTTTGTGAGAACATGACTGAAATTAGGCCTTTCCTGCGCATTCTTCTGTTCGATGTATGTAATCTGTGAGGTAAGGTCTATCCAGCTGTTTTTCCAGTAGATACCTCCACGGAAATAATTGGCAGTAATGCCCTTCATGGAAGGGTAGGAGTAGGTACCATAATGGAACAACTGGGAGTGGATGGTGGCACTGTTGTATTCTGCTTGCAAACCAAATCCGTCCAAGAGGGCAAAGCGGGTACTCACTAAATAAGCATGATTAAAATGACTGTCGTTAAACTTGTTCAACTTGACACCCTCATCTGCAAGAGAGAAACCAGTATGACGTGCATTTCCCTCATATACATCGTTGGCAGCACGTCCCCGTACATTCAGGTATTCCAAACGTAGTCCAGCTTTCAGCCACAAGCGATTGTTCACCGTCCATTCATCACTGGCAAATGCAAAGAGCTTGTGTTCATGTCCATTATAGTATTCAGCATAGCTGTTGTATGCACGTCCACTCTGACTTTCATAATACAGCAGTTTAGGATCTTTCTTCACCTCATGCGACATCATCCACATAGAGGTTTCTGTTCCTGCATGATTCAGCCAGTAGTCGGCCTCTACCATCCAACGATGGCGACGATTGGTACTGATACCACTGAGCGAGGCATTGGTCATCCAACTTTCTTCAAAAGCATCGAAATGCAAGTAACGACGGTTCTGCAACATCCCTTCGTATGGGGTTCCGTCAGCGTAAGTAAAACCTGCATCAGCCATTGCTTTCGTTACGCCTGAGATAGAGGGATTAGCACGATAGCTATGGCCATTCTTATACTTACTATGAATTGCTAGCTTCATGCCATTGGCAAAGTTGTAATCCAATACGAAATTCACATTATGTATCTTGTCGGTATTAGCATCATCGATGTACTGCTCCATCATCCTGCCAGTCTTGACATCTAGGAATTGAATGTATCTGTCATCTGGGCGGTAGTTGTCACGACCCAGATTGAATCCATCAAGCTCTTTCACACTACCGTCGCCCACAAACACAAACGGACCGAAGTTCTCGATGTGGTTCAAGAATTCAGAATACTGGTAGATGATGCCAGTTTTACCCCTTCCTCCAGCAAAGGTCTTGGAGATACTTCCTTTGTAAAATTGAGTGCGTTCCATCAGGTAGCTCATCGACATACGGTTGCTACCCGGATCAAAGTTCTGATAAGTGCTCAAGCTAATGCCCCAGCCTTTCCCTATAGGTGTAGAGATGTTGGCATCGACAGCTTGACGGCCGAACATGTTGAGCGTATAGTTCACACGTCCTTCAAACTTGTCACCTGCCAACTTAGACTTACTGTCAACGCTATAGCTGATGATTCCATATTTCAGCACCATATCCTGTGGACTCATGGTAGCAGTACTCTCATGACTTACACCACTATGCCAACTTTTATAGGGGTACAGTTGGTAATTATAGTAAGACACAGGCAAGCCATCTTCATAGATGTAAGCATTTCCGCTGATAGGCAAACCTAACGATATTTGCCGGGGCTGACTAGCAGATGCCGCATTCATCAGTAAGTCACGGTTACTGCCTTCTCTGGAAGATGTTTTCAAGCTATCATTCGCAGCTTGCTGAGCGTTTACGGTTATAGCCAAACAAATAATAAAGATTGCTGTCCATGCAGCCTTGAGTTTTATCATAACTTTATCGAATAAATTATTTCCGACTGCAAATATTGTGTGTTTTATTCCTTTTCTGATCCTATTTTTTAAAGATAAAAGGCATTGCTGCAGGGTCAAGTGGATTCATATCCAATAGTTCAAGACTTTTTACCATATGCAGGGTGCCTTGTTTGTAAGTCTGGAAATGTTCACTGGCAATGTGACTCTGGTAAGCTTCTTGGTCACGATAGATTTCCAATATACGGATCTGGCACCTGTCACTTTTAAGGTGAGATGGGTAGATGCAGATCACTCCAGGTTCTTTCTTTACCGACTCACCACCTACTGTAGCAGCAGCTTGCAGGTATTCTTCCAAATACTCAGGATAGACCTCGATTACAGAGAGGCGTACCAACATCTTTGCTGGGTCATATACCTTTGCTTCTTCTTGCAGAACTTCTGTGGCAGCAACTTTGTTTTCTTTACAACTGGTCATCATAGTCATCACTATAAAGCCCATTAGGGCAATGATTATTCTTTTCATTTCTCAAAAAGTTTGATAGCGTTATCTTTCAAGAACATATCCACATAAGGAGCCAGCTCGCCGTCAGCTTTTAGATCTTCACGCAGTTGTTTGATTTTCAATGTTAAAACTGGATCTGTTACATAAGGGTAATCTGATCCATACATGATGTGACTTGGCTCAGTGAGAGTTAACATCTGTTTGATTACAGCAGCGGAAGCAGCACCCGCTAAGTCGTAGTAGAGACACTTCAGGTTAGCATCCCAGTCAATGTCATCCACCATCTTCTTGGCAAGCACAGCAGGATATACAGACTTCATGCGTGGGATAGCCAAATGCAGGTAAGAACCGCAATGAGGCACCACTACCT
>JAEEOD010000029.1 GCA_016284115.1 Bacteroidaceae bacterium | reverse complement strand
AGCTGCAACAGCAGCAGCATCCTCATCATCACACACTACATTCGATTAATGATCTCATTATTATTCTCGAGTTGTTCGGTCTTCGTCTTCCGCTTGCTGGCAAACTTATAGGTCAGTTTGCACCACAATGACCGCAAGGCGGTATTGTTGCGGAAGTCATAAATGAGTGTGGGACTCTTGTGAACGCTGTGAGTTCTTGAGCCATTGAAAATATCATTTATGCCCACAGATGCGACAAAATGCTTACCGATATTTCGCTCATAGGAAAAATTCATCTCAACGCCATTCCATTCTTGTGTGATATTAGCTTGAAGATACTTCGTTCTGTAAGTTGTTTCCAGTTCAAACGTCCCAACCCGCTCCCACGAGAAGCGATTCACCCAGTAAAACAGCCCCCACCAGATTGAACTTTGGTTATAGCTTTTAGGATAGTGTATATAGGCAACTTGAGTCATGAAATGTGTCTGCCACCACGGAAACAGGTTACCGCCATAATTATAGATTAAAAACAAGATCTTTCTTGTTCCCTCGTTTCGTTTCTGTATGTAAGTAATTCCGTTTTCGGTACGGAGGGTAGTGATCATGGCGTCAGGTGTTGACGTATATTCTGCAGAAAAGAAATGCCCTTTATGATTAACGGAAAGAGAGAGATGGTCGGTGATGTCATGCTTCAAATCAGGGTTTCCCATTTCGTAAAGGACATCGGAATAACGCACCATATATCCAATGCGTTGCGCGAAAGCCGGGTGTTGGACGCTCCTTGTATAGGTGGCATTGAAATTCCATCCATTATCAGTAGAATAGCGAAGATAGGCATAGGGAACTATAATGGTAGAACTGTGCTTTACGTCGTCATTATCAGTGGCTGACCCACGCAGATCAGTATGCTCTACGCGCATACGGGCAGAAGCATAGAAGTGCCCAAATGGTTTCTCTACCCCCAGGTAGCCCCCAGCAGCCTGTTCCCTATAATTCCATGATGAAGACTTGGTCGTATGATCGTGCAACATATTGAACACCGCTTCACTGTAGCGCCTGGATGTGGAGTATTCACCTCCAAGCGTAAGCTTCCATCCTCTCTTCCAGTTCTTCTCAAAGTCTCCTCTACCAGAGAGATTGTCTGCATCGGCCTTTAAAGCATCAATCTCATGAATATTGTTTGAGGGTAGATCAGGATAGGCAGTGACGAGATGATTATCGCTATTAGTTTTCTTCTTGTTGTAGTTCATTAACAGTTTAAGACTACTGCCCAGCGTATCAACAGCCCACTTGTAAGAGCCCACAAGATTGTAGAAATCGGCCTTCGAAGGATTATCTGATGTCATAGTGGCAGGATGTTGGCTACCGTCAGAGAGTGTAAGCATCTCGGTTGCAGTAGTGGCCCCTATATTCGTTGGAGTATGAGAGCCATTCAACTCGAAGCTCAACTGGTGTTTTTCAGATAAATAGAACACCGTTCCCACTGCATATTGATGTTGTTTCAGAAAAGGAGAATTGTCATTATCACTCTTATGAACAGTATTGTTATACAAAAACTCGTTTGTGGCCTCGGTCATCATCTTGGACCTTGACTGCATGAAGGAATAGTTCACATAGACATTCCATTTTTGCGTTCCGAAAAACACATTTGCCCTGGGAAACCATGTATAGGTGTTCCTGAATTGTGTGTCGGCATAGATGCTGGCTGTGGCACGAACACCTAACAGCCTTTTTTTTGTAACGATATTGATCATGCCTCCCTGTATGGTAGCACTATACATGCCACCATGACTACTACGCAATTCCACACGTTCAATGTCGCTGGCATTCAGATTTGCTATGTAATCCCTACTCACCACCCGGTCATCAACAAGGATTGTGGCATCTCTACCATTATATGTAATGCCACTCTTGCTCACTATCACTCCAGGCACATATTTTAACACGTCATCGGCTTGCATGGCATCGATATTCTTCATCAACTGTGGATTGAACACCACTTTGTCACCTACATTCTTGGTGAAGGGACGCTTACCATTGACGATCACACTGGCATATTCCACCATATCGTCCTCCATCACCAGCCTCAAGCCGGTGGTTCCGTTCCCACATTTTAGAATACATGGCCTGTAACTCACCGATGTGGCCTTGATCAACAACGGCTGGGACGGTAGTGCCTCAGTGGGAATGGAGAACCGTCCCTGCTCATCTGTCACACAACCGCTTACGAATCCAGAATCCTTTGCCTGCAAGAGTGCTACTGACACAAACTCCAAAGGCGCTCCCTTACTATCTACAACGATACCGCTAACATGTTGAGCAGTAAGTGTCAGTAACATTCCCCATACGAGGGAGAATGCGAGAAATAGTCTTTTCATGTTTTCTTGTGCAGTCTTTGATTAAAATCCTATTTTGATACTGTCATTAGGAATATCTTCATTAGAGATGGAGTCCTGTTTCAAGTCTTTCTCTATTGGTATTCTGCTGTTTTCAAGTTCGTCAACGGGTAGTTCTCTTATCATATTCTC
>JAEEOD010000333.1 GCA_016284115.1 Bacteroidaceae bacterium | reverse complement strand
TGAGCCGTATATGGATTTGGACGTAAATACCAATACGAGTGAGATGGTGACCAGCTATTGTCAGACCATCAAAGACCATACGGGACAGGTGATAGGCGTCATTAACACCAGCTTATCGTTGAGTTGGCTTTCGCAGACTATATCGGCCACAAAACCATATCCAAACTCGTATAGCATCATGATAGGCCGAGGTGGCACTTACTTTGTGCATCCAGATTCAACGAAGATTACCCGACAGACCATTTTTACGCAGACGATAGAACATCCTGATTCGACATTGACTGCATTGGGCTATGCCATGCAACATGGCGAAGAGGGTATGAAGCTAATGAAGTTGGGCGGCAAGACCTGCTACGTGTTCTATAAGCCACTTGGCAAGACTGGATGTTCAATGGCCATTGTTTGTCCAGAGAGTGACATCTTTGGCGGATTCGACCGCTTGCGTCGTACAGTGATGACCATTGTCGCCATAGGTCTGTTACTGATGCTCTATTTCTTTATCCGCATTATCACAAGGGAGCTTAGTCCTCTACGCCGTTTGGCGCATGAGGCCGAGACTATTGCATCGGGGCAATTTGATACCCAACTACCAGATTTTGAACGTACCGATGAGATTGGACAGTTGAGTCATTCGTTCGGCAATATGCAACAGTCGCTCGTGAAATATATTGAAGAGCTAAAGGATACCACCGCCCAGAAAGCTTCGATAGAGCGAGACCTGCAAGTGGCTCATTCTATACAGATGGGTATGCTGCCCAAAAACTTCCCCACTAAAATGGAGCGTGATGACGTGCAGATGTATGCCTCGTTGACGCCTGCTAAGGAGGTCGGTGGCGACCTTTTCGACTTCTACTTCCGAGACGAAAAACTATTCTTCTGCATTGGCGACGTATCGGGTAAGGGTGTTCCTGCCTCACTTTTCATGGCTGTTACCAGATCGGTATTCCGTACCGTATCAAATCATGAATCGAAGCCTGACCGCATCATGGAAAGTATTAACAAGACAATAGCCGACATGAATGAAACAAACATGTTTGTCACGCTGTTTGTCGGTGTGCTTGATCTAGAAACTGGATTGTTGAATTATTGTAATGCTGGTCACGATGCACCACTGCTTGTTGGTGCAGGTGTAGGTGAACTCCCCTGCGATTCCAATATTCCAGTCGGTTTTATGCCTTCTTGGAAGTATACTCTGCAAGAGGCTGAGATATACGAAGGGACTACCATATTTCTGTTTACCGACGGACTAACGGAGGCCATGAATGCCGACAATGAACAATTCATGATGGAGCGTGTGACCGATGTGGCTACACAGGCTCTTGATGACCATCAGCAAGAACCTCAACAACTTATCAGTCTGATGACGAATGCCGTTCACCAGTTTGTTGGTGATGCCGAGCAAAGCGATGATCTTACCATGATGGGGATACAATTTATTAAGAAAACGAAAAATGACAATAATAGCATAATTTTTGAATTTAAGTAAAATTGTAACGATGGCTAATAAAGTAATACTTGACCCACACGGTAAAGCCTTGATGCAGCAGTACCACGACATGTTGCCTCAGTTGAAACGCATATCAAATAAGGCCTATGACTTGTTAGGAAGTGCATTACGAGAGCAGGGAATATACGTTACGGCCATTGAACACCGAGTAAAGACGGAAAAGTCACTGGCAGGGAAACTGGAACTGAAAGGAGCAAAGTACAAGAGCATTGACGACGTGACCGACCTTGTAGGATTACGTGTTATTACTTTCTATACAGATGAAGTAGATAAGGTAGCAGCCATCGCCAAGCGTGTCTTCGATATTGATTGGCAGGAAAGTGTGGATAAACGCAAACTACATAAGTTGGATGCTTTTGGATACAACTCATTGCACTACATTTGTAGACTGAAAGAAGGAGGCCCGCGTTTTGAATTGCAAATGCGAACGGCGCTACAGCACGTGTGGTCAACCATCGAGCACGATACCGGTTATAAAGGTGATGTTAAAATCCCCAGCGAATATATTCGTCAGTTCAGTCGTTTAGCAGGAATGTTAGAATTAGTCGATGATGAGTTTAGCCGTTTACGCATCGTGCTTACAGACTACCGTCGCCAGATTCAGTCGTTGGTAAAGAATGGACAATTGGATGATGTGCCATTATCGGCAGACTCGTTCCGTAGTTATCTCGAGCTAAATCCATTTAACCGTCTGAACAGGCGTATTGCTGCTGTAAACCAAGCTGAAATCTATTCCGTCTCGCTGATGCCATACCTTCCAGTGCTTGAATCCTTAGGATTAGAAACGCTTGGGGATGTACACCTATTTATTGAAGAGAACGCTGATGATGCCTATCAGTTAGCATTGTCACAGCTTGCAATTACCGACCTTGATATTCTCTCATCGAGTGCTGCTCTACAGTACCTTTGCCTAGTCTACGTACTGAAGCACGATGGTGGACGAGATGGTTTGAAATCCATCTTTGATATCGTTAACGGTGAAGATGATTCTAACTACATCGTGGCCGATATGATGATGGAACAGGCCGAGACATTGCCTTTCATGCAGAAAAGAAGAAAACAACACTGATGGCTATCAAATAGCCATCAGTGCATGCATAAATTCATTGAGCTTTAGCAAACCGTAAGAACCTTCAACACAACTAACTTCATCGTACTGTTGGACACTGTCAGGCAGAATGCCCGGATACCAAATGAGGAAAGGCACCGGTTGACCAACATGGATACGCTGTTCAACGGGTGTCAGATGGTCGGGTAATACGGCAATGCAAACTCCTTTATCCTTCACATTGTTATAGATAGGGCTAATGAGTCGCTGATCCAGATACTCAATTGTCTTCAGTTTCAGTTCGAGATCACCATCATGTCC
>JAEEOD010000332.1 GCA_016284115.1 Bacteroidaceae bacterium | reverse complement strand
TAATCCTAAAGCCGTGAAAGTACAAGTAACTGGTGATATGTTGACGGAACGCTCAGCCGATATGAAGGAAGAAGCTGGCGTGTGGACTTACACCACTGCTCCATTGGAGGGCGAACTTTACACCTATGCTTTCATCGTAGATGGCAAGCGTACCCTCGACCCCTCTAATGTATTTATGAACAGAGACGTGGCTACTTGGTCAAACATCTTCACCATCAGCACCAAGCCTGGTGATAAAGGCCACTATTATATCAACAACAACGTGCCTCATGGCACCGTTACCCGCATTTGGTATGATAGCAAGCACGCCAATATGGACCGTCGTTTGACAGTTTATCTGCCTCACGGCTATGAGACCAGCAAGGAGAAATATCCTGTATTCTATCTGTTACATGGCTCTGGTGGCGACGAGAACGCTTGGTCTGATTTAGGCCGTACGGTACAGATTATGGACAACTTGATTGCCGAGGGTAAGGCAAAGCCTATGATTGTAGTAATGCCAAACGGTGTGGTAAGAAATCCTTCTGCTCCTGAAGCCAACGAAGTAAACATGTTCCAGCCCACAATGATGAACAGTCGTGATCAGGATACCACTCCAATGGAGGACGAGTTCCCTGAGATCAAGAAGTTTATTGAGAGCACTTTCCGCGTAAAGACTGGTCAATACAACACCGCTGTAGCTGGTTTGTCTATGGGTGGCCGTCATTCATTTGCTGTTTCTCGCCGCTATCCGGGAACCTTCGGTTATGTAGGCATGTTCTCAGGTGCAGGCAGTGGTCCTGACAATGAAGCACAGCTGAAGGCGCTCTTCGCTGCTAAGCCAAAGCTCTATTGGATTGGTGTAGGCTCAGCCGATGGCGTGAAGGTAACTGCTTCTGCACTGCGCGACTACTGCCAGGAGAAGGGTTATCCTTGCGAGTATTACGAGTCTGACGGTGGACATATTTGGCGTAACTGGCGTGTATATCTGACCATCTTCGCTCAGAAATTGTTTAAATAAATCATATTGTAATGATAAAGGGTGTGCCGTCTTTGGCACACCCCTTTTATTCAGTAATTCATCAACCATACGAAATCAAACATGAAAAAGTCTTTATTAATCATAGCAGGTGTGCTTGCAACTTCTCTCTGTCAGGCACAAGGACTGCAACTCAATGACCTGGAGTACTTCGAGCGCCAAGGCGTGAACGTATTGGTTTTCAGCAACAGCTTCAACGGTGGCTTCAACGACGAGAAAGACTCTGGTATCGAAATCATTCATCATGGTGTACGTACCGCCCAAGGTGGCGCCATCCGTCTGAACAATGCCCCTGAGCAATGGGACTTGGTGCCTACACTCATCAACCGCAAGGTAGATAAAGCCAACAACGCCATCGAGATTTCCATGCGCTATGAAGATTATGATTTTGATAGTAAAGTCGTAGTAACCGGCAAGGGCAATGCTGTAGAAATCAGCGTCTATCTCGACAAACCCGTACCTCAAGCCATTGCTGGAGAAGCTGGTTTCAACCTCGAGTTCCTACCCTCGCAATACTGGCTCAAAACTTTCATGATGGATGGTCGTTTAAACCGTTTCCCACGCTATGCTGCTAGCGAAACTATCACGCGTCCTAACAGCGAGAAAGCTCGTCAATTCAAGGGCTTCAAGACTTATGACGACAGAGGCACAGACCGTTTTATCGACCCGCTGCCTTTGGAGAAAGGACACTCGTTGCTGATGGCGATGGACGACCCAGAGCGTATGGTAAAGGTAACCAGCGAGGCTGAGTTATTGCTTTATGATGGCCGCATCCTGGCACAGAACGGTTGGTTCGTTTTGCGTAGCATCCTGCCTGCTGGCAAGACTGGCAAAGTATTGACTTGGACAGTAGAGCCTCATGCTATCCCCAACTGGATTCGTGAACCCAACATTGGTTTCTCCCACGTAGGTTATGTACCTGAACAGCCTAAGGTAGCAGTCATTGAGCTCGACAAGAAAGATACCCCAAAGCCCACTGCTTCTATCTTCCGCATCCGTGAGGACGGCACCACCAGTGAGGTGTTCAAGGGCAACATTCAGTCATGGGGACCATACTTCAAGTACAATTATGTAAGGTTCGACTTCTCATCTGTTCGCGAGCCTGGCATCTATTATATTCAATACGGAGACATCAAGACCAACAATTTCTTGATTGACAACAGCGTGTACGACAAGATAACAGACGCCACTACCGACGTTTGGATTCCTATCCACATGAACCACATGACGGTGAATGAGGGCTATCGTGTATGGCACGGTGAACCGTTCAAGGAAGGCTATCTACAGGCTCCACCCAGCGACCATTTCGACATGCACCGCCAAGGGGCTACTACCGATACCAAATACCAGCCTTACGAGTTGATTCCTGGCTTGAACATAGGCGGTTACTTCGATGCAGGCGACTTCGACATTGAAACAGGTGCCAACATTGGTGTGGTGGAAAACCTGGTACGTGCATGGGAGTTGTTCAAATCACAGCGTGATGAGACCTTCGTCAGCGAGCAACAACGCTATGTAGATTTACATCGTCCCGATGGCATACCTGATATCTTACAATACATCGAGCATGGCACCCTCAACCTAGTGGCACAGGCTGAGCAGATAGGACACATGGCTAGCACTTTGTCTAACTCTGTACTCGACAACTACCACCATTTGGGCGATGCTGCATCTATCACCGATGGCTTGCACTACGACCGTAGTCTGAAGCCTTACGAGGTATCTGCCGATGGCAAGTCAAGCGGCACCCCTGACGACATGTGGGCATTCACCACGCGCAATGCCTGGATGGATTTCCGTGCAGCTACGATGTTTGCCGCAGCCAGTCGTGCACTGGAAGGTTATAACGACGATCTCTCTAAGCGTGCCCTTACGCAGTCGAAACGCCTCATGGCGGAAGCCAATGAACTGATGGCAAACGGCAACAATGCTTCTCGCCGTATGGGCAGTAATATGGCTACCAACCTGCAGCTCTATGCGGCTACACACGAACAGTCATATTTGGATAGTTTCAAAAATCAAATCTGGCAGGCAATGGATGACAATGCCGTCAACAACATGCAAACTGCGTTGGATGCCATCCCCTATATGGACGAGGCCTATAAGCTGCGCCTACGACCGTATATTCAACAATATCAGGAATATATCAATAGCTTCGACAAGGACAATCCTTACGGAGTGCCCATTGGCTTGGGCAACTGGGCAGGAAGCGGCAATGTAGTAAGCTTTGGCACCACCATCTGTTTCGCTTACCTGTATTACCCAGATATCATCCAGAAAGACGATATCTTCCGTGCCGGCAACTACCTCTTTGGCTGTCACCCCTATCACAACTACTCTTTGGTAGCAGCTATAGGAGCTGCTCGTCCAAAGGCAGTGTTCTATGGTAACAACCGTGCTGACTTCTCATTCATCCCAGGCAACGTAGCTCCAGGTTTGCTGTTCCGTCAGCCAGACCATTTTGAGAACTACGACGACTGGCCCTTCCTGTGGGGACAGAACGAGGGTACCGTAGGTGGTAACACACAATACGTTATCTTCGGTGAGGCGTTCAAGAATGTTTTGAAGTAAGAAAGCTCCACATTTCAACAAAAAGAGAGTTTATTTATCAACATATTTACACTAAAAAGGATGTGTAAAATAAAGAAAGAGGTACCCTTTTGGTACCTCTCTTTTTTGTGATCCGCTTGGGGCTCGAACCCAAGACCCCAACATTAAAAGTGTTGTGCTCTACCTGCTGAGCTAGCGGATCTAACACCGTTGATTATTGAAATCGGCTGCAAAGATAATCACTTTTATTGAAATAACAATGCTTTACGCCGAAAAATTGCTTTTACTTACCAAAACAACCTGGATTGGGAACATAGAGGGCTAATGCACGATGTCCAATGTTATGGAGCTTACCAGCTTTAACGAGTGTGTTGATACGACGGCGAGCAGTGGATTCTGTTTGATTGAACAACATGCCAAACTGTTTGACGGAAAGCATCTGCTCAGAGGCAAAATGCGTGGTCAGTCCTTGTTCTATCATCTCGTCCGTCAGTTCTATCGAGTGCCATGAAGTTTTAGTACGCACCAGTTTAGTTTGTTGTAACTGTCGTACCAACTGTCTGTCGGGCTTGAACCCCACTCCATCTACATATACTTTTTTTCCCTTAAACTTAGTAGATGCCGTTACCTTTTCCATGGTTCCAAGCTCAGCCTTAAAATATCCGATGCCTTCCAAATGCACAGAATTGCCCATGGCGAGGTGTCTCTTTACCACTTCACTAAACGCCACTATCAATCCCTGTACATCAGAGGCCGTAAATGAACTGGCATCCTGTATCTCTTTGGCAATGCATTTGATATCAATTGTCTCACTTCTCGGAATACGAGGATATAAAGTTACTTCTTTTCCTTCTTGCTGTTTCGAAGCAGACTGCGGTGCTTCATACCAATCGTATATTATACTCATTGTCCTTGATTATTACTTGTTTAATTGCATTATCTTAGTAGTATCATTTACTCAAGTAGCATACTTGTAACCACTTTCACTCCTGTGAAAATCTCCTTTCACACTTGTGAAAGAATCCTTTCGCATTTGTGGCAGCAAACTTTCACAAAGGTGACAGGATAACATAATATCATTTGCATACTAACCAAACCAGGGCGCAAAGGTAGTGATTACATCTGGGATATCCAAACCAAGAGGGTATAAATAAGATTGACAACACCTGCCAACATCAGGCAGATGTTATATTCCGCTCCCCTCGCATTCAGCACTTTGTAGTATAGGAAGCAAGCGGGGATGATAACAGCCATCGCCCAACTCACGCCAAAAGCCAGCCAAGCGAACAGTGGCATGAGCATCACAATGATACCTAAAATAGCAAGAGCCGCCTTCTTACCCACTCGTACGGGAAGGGTGTGTTTACCTACCAAGCGGTCATCATTCATATCGCGGATATTATTGATAGCCAATACACACATCGATATCAATCCGCACACGGCACCTGCATAAACGGGCATGAGTTGATGGATGTCGAAAGCTAGCAGTTCGGCCTTGTATTGCAGCCATACGGTACCCCAAGTGGCAAAGACACCATAGTAGAGAAACACAAAAATATCGGCTATGCCTAAGTAAGAAAGCGAGTAAGGAGTAGCTGTATAGAGCCAGGCAAACAAGAGTGCAGTAATGCCAATCAGACCTATCATCCATCCACCCACATAACACAGATAAGCGCCCAAGATAACGGCGATGGTGAACGTAACAAGACAGGCTATCAGCATCTCCTTTTCAGTCACGGTACCTTCTGCCAAAGCCCGCTTGAACCCCACCCTGCCTTGCTTATCGGTGCCTCGCTTGTAGTCATAGTAATCGTTGATGAGATTGCTCAAGATTTGCAATGCCAAGGCACACAACACGGTGATGAGTGCCGTTGTCGTCACTATATGTCCTATATAGAAATGCGCTACCATGAGCCCCACTAATACCGGACAAAGCGATGCAAACAATGTCTGTGGTCGGATGATACGAAGCCAAAGGAAAAGTCGTTTCATAATTATTGGTTATTGAATTTGCCCCAAAGTTGTCATGCAGTGGTTTAGGAGCTTCTGATCAATTATGTTTTAGTGGCTGTATAAACTGTAGTGATGGCAAAAGTGAGAGGCTGGTGCACTACTTGAGAGAAGCCAGCCTTGACGATGCGCTCACACATCTGTGTTCCCCAAACGAAACCCTTTACGCTGCGGTTGAGGTAGGTATATGCAGTCTTGTCCTTGCTCAGCCATCGACCCACTGTTGGCAGTATATGGGTGAAGTACAAATCATACACCCAGGCTATCAGTTTATTCTTCGGATAGGAGAACTCCAGTATCATGAGTTGACCGCCAGGTTTGAGCACACGCTGCATCTCTGCAAGGCCTTTGTCCAAATCAGAGAAATTACGTACACCGTAGGCACAGGTCACCACATCAAAGGTGTTGTCATCGAAAGGCATATCCAGGGCACTCGCTTGTTGAAACGAGATGCAGTCTTGCAGACCACGCTTCTTCACTTTACCTTCTCCTATGCGCATCATCTCGGTCGAGAGGTCGATGCCTATGATGCTAAAACGGGCATGCCGCTGACTGAGCTGACGAGCCAGTTCAATGGCGAGATCGGCCGTACCGATAGCCACATCCAAACATCGAACATCCACGTTCTTGTCTTGTACAATACACTTGACCGCCTTCCTCCGCCACCACTTGTCAATGTTAAGCGAAAGCAGGTGATTGAGGAAATCGTACTTCCCCGCTATACGATCGAATAATGATCCTATGTTTTGCTTTTCATTCATTACATCTACAAAAACATTATCTTAATTTATTCCCCCAGTGACTATTAGACAAACCGACAATATGACAATAAGGAGGTGCAAGGGCGTTTTTCTCAGTCATAATACTCAATTTTCAACTCCTCACTGACGATGAAGTCATCTTCATAGCGGTCATCGGTAAGGTAAATAATCCATAGACCTCGATAGGCTGATGGTACTTTAAGTGTATCTATCAGGGGCCACCTGGGCTTGCCAAAGTCATAAGAGAAGCGGTCGAGGAGAAGACGATTGGAGGCATAGTCAAAGCGATAGTAGCCACCGCCTATGCATTGGTCGCCCGGCAGCAACAGGTCTCTATGCTGACTGACCATTCCTAAACGGAGGTAGCCATCTAATGTTACTATGAACTTTGGTAGATTCATAAAAAAACTGCTAATCAGTCACCACCTCATTGAAATGCTCCTTGCCCCAGGCTATCAGGGCCGTGAGGGCAGGCATCAAGTCTTTGCCTGTGTCAGTGAGAGAATACTCCACACGAGGGGGAACTTCGGGATATACTTTTCGATGCACCAAGTGACAACTCTCCAAGTTCTTCAGCGTCTGCGATAGCATCTTCTGGGAGCAGTCGGTCATCAACTTCCTGATTTCATTGAACCTTAACACCCCCGAATCGCTCTTGTGAAGCATAAAGAGCACCAACATCGACCACTTGTCGCCAAAGCGACTTACCACATGCCTTATCGGGCAATTCAAATACTGTGCATGTATATCTGCCATTTCTTTAATGGATAATAGATAATGGTTTATGAATAATGGATAATTACTTATCTTTCTACAAAAGTAACCAACAGTTACCAGATAACCAAACAATAAGTGTTAATCTGCGTTAAAGGGCTTTTAGGGGAACTTCGACAGCATCCTAATTCCTACCATTTGGTAACTATCCCACCAAATAGTACCTTCTTGCAAGAACGTATTATATGCTGTACCTTTGCCGACGAATTAGAGATTCATCGGCGAAGTTGCTCACGCTCGGCAAATGAGAACGAGTTCTCTTTGCTCTCGCTTAATCGCAACATTGCAGTGTCAAAACAAAGAAATAGTATTAACATTTAAAACAATAAAGACAATGAAAAAGGTATTATTTGCAATGATGGCAGTAGCAGCTATGGCAAGCTGCGGTAACAAGACTCAGCAAACAGCTCAGACAGAGAACGAAGTAGAGGAAACGCTGGTAGGCGAGTTCAAGGCGTACGACTTAGACGGCTTCAAGCTGCATGTGTACAACTCAAACGACGTGATGGGCGATTGCAGTTACATCATCGAAGGCAACAACTCGTTGGTGGTGATGGAATATCCGCTATTCAAGGTCAATGCGGCCGAGTTTACCGCCTATATTAAGAATTTAGGCAAACCCATTGAAATTGACGTGACCGACTATCACCTGGGTGGTAGTGACCAACTTCCCCTGACAATGCCAGAGGGTATGCCTGCTTTTATCGAGGGCCCAATCTATAGCGGTATGATGAAGGGCTTTGCAGGACAGTTTGGTGATACGATGGTGGATTTGCCAACACAAAAAGCTGCCGAGGTGCCATTTGATGCTACTCAGCATTGGGCAGGCGTTGACTTCCGCTTCGAGCATGGTGCCGCAAGCGACTTCCCCGGTGCATCTATCATCATCGGTGGTCAAGTATATTACACCCACTGGACACCAGCAGAGGCTCATATCAGTGCGCTTCAGGCAGGAAATGCAGCTGCCGTAGATGCTGAATTGAGCGAGGCGAAGGAAGCCCTTGCATCTGGTGCCAAATACTTCATCGGTGGCCATGGTGGCTTGGCTGAAAAAGCTCAAGTAGAGTTCAAGATTGCTTATCTGACAAAGGTGAAGGAACTGCTGGCTGCCCATAAGGATGCCGCCAAGTTTGCAGAAGCCCTGAAGGCTGTCTATCCTACACTGCCTGGTGACGCTGACGCACTGGCACAAGCACTTTATAAATAAATGAACAACTATGCAGCGAGCTTTAGATTTCCTGCGTGAGCATAACGAGATTGCCCTTGCTACCTGCGAGGGCAATCTTCCCAAGATACGCATGTTTCAGGTGATGAAGCAAGAGGGCAATACGCTCTACTTCGCCACTTCTGCCAAGAAGGCTGTATGGCGAGAGCTGAAAGAAAACCCCAGTGTGGAACTATTAGCATACGCTGATAAGGTTTCTGTTCGCTGTGCTGGTATGGTGAGTTTTTTCGTTGAGGATGTGGTAAAGCAATGGATATACGACAATAATCCTGTACTGCAGCGCCTGTATGCCAGCTATGAGCAGTTGGATTATTTCTGCTTACCCATAGCCGAGATAGATTATTATGACCTAAAGCCCACACCACCAATATTCAAACACTTCGACTTGATGGAAGGCACCGTTGGCGACGGCTTTGTGGGGGAGCGGTTTAAAACAAAAAACTAATAACTATGACAAAGAATGCGATTTTAATGATGTCGATAGCAGCATTAATACTGGTAATGGGTATTATTACCGGCTGTAAAAGCGACACTGTGAACGAGAAGGCCGACGAGCAACAAATCAGTGAGCTGATTGACAAATATGTGAAGACCATCAACGACGATGACTTAGCACTAGTAGGAGAGATATGGTCGCATGAGGACTATGTATCGTTTATTGGCCCGATGGGACGCTATGCAGGCTATGAGGCCATACGCGACGACTTCGTTCACGGTATATTTGGTATAAACTTCAAGACACGCAACTTGCAAAAGGAGGAACTGATTATTCACGTCAATGGTGAGAGCGCCTGGGCTGAGTTCTCATGGAAGTTTGAAGCCACCCGTAACGATGGCGGTTCATACAGTTCCTTGGGGCGTGAGACGCAGCTCTTCAATAAAGGTGAAGACGGCTGGAAGCTGGTGCATGTTCATTACTCTGGCAGATAAGGGGATACGAAGAAAGCTGGTCAATGGTGATCAGCTTTCTTCAGTTAAAAGTCAATGTTTGGACGAACGGATAATGTGACAATAAAGAGGCTTGTCATTTCACCTCTTGTCAGGTACTCCATAAGCCGCCCACTGCTCCTGCGGATAACGCAGCTTTAGCATCTTCTTCTTATCAGCATAAACGGCTTTTACCTGAGCCATCAGCTCGTTGGCATGACGAACCTTGGGAGCCAGTTCCGCGCGAATCAGGTCGCATTCCGCATACGCCTTTGCCAATGCCTCCAACTGCTTCTCAAACTCGTCAATCTCTCTTATGGTGACACCATTACCTCCATTTTGGAGATGTTTGCGCAAACCTTTGGACAGTCCTTTGCTTTTCTCTATTAATACATCTACTGTTTTTGCCATAATAATAAAGTTTTTTTTTAGTGAATATTCTCATTGTCTTCTTCAACAAAGTTAAAGAAAAAAGACTTTGCTACGAACTCTATAGGCAAGCAGAATTAGGAATATTTAAGCTGGAAACGACTATAGAATTAACATAAATTTAGAATTTGGCTATTTGGTTTTGCCTTCGGTTATTCCTACCTTTGCATTGAAAATAAAAACATCAACTATTACGAACATGAAAGAGCAATTGAAAAAAATCATGGTGGGGGCAGGCGTAGTGGCTGCCTTAGGCAGTTGTGCAGGAAACACAGCAAGCTTTGACGAGATAGTGGCTAACCGTCGCAGTGTAAGAAGCTACGACTCCAGCAAGAAGATCAGTGAAGAGCAGGTACGCACGCTGATAGCGACTACGCAGGAGGCTCCATCTTGGGCCAACGCGCAGGCCACTCGCTATTATGCGGTGATGAGCGATACCAAGAAGCAGGAAATGTTGCCTGCCATGCTGGGCAACCAAGAACGTGCCGGTACGGCGCCTGTGCTGATTGTAACGACCTACAAGCGCGACCAGTCGGGCTTCTTCAACGGTGAAGCTGCCAACGAGGTGGGCAACTCATGGGGCGCCTTCGATGCTGGCCTCAGCAATGCATTCCTGGTACTAAAAGCAAAGGAGATGGGCTTTGACACCTTGATTATGGGACTGCGTGATGCAGATGCCCTGAAGAAAGTATTGGATATCCCAGGCGATGAAATCGTGATGTCGGTAGTCGCCCTCGGCTATGGCAACCAAGTGCCGAAGCGTCCAGAGCGCAAAGCATTGGATGATATTCTGAAGATTAAATAATTATCCCTCCCGCCATTGCTGGGGAGTCATGCCTGTATGCCTCCTGAAGTATTCGCAAAAGAAGGGGAGGCTCGAAAAATTGTATTGCCATGCTACCTCTTTAATGCTTTGCTCGCTATTACTTAGCGTCAGCTTCAGTTGCATCACTGTATATGCATCAATGGCAGCTTTGGCACTCTTGCCTGTATTCTCTTTCACAACAGTAGAGAGAGTCTTGGGGGTAACGTGCATTTTGTCAGCATAGAATAGTACATCACGGTTTTTGCGATAATGCTTTCCCAAATGATATTTGAAGGCATTAAATAGGTTATCTGACCGCGTATTCTTGATATTCAGTTCTGAGGGATTCATCTTGGCATGTAGTACGAAACTAGATAGTATGCTTTTCACTTGCAGAATGGCGATTTCACGAAGTAGAGTGGGACTGTAAGCGTGCAATAGTGTTTCCATCAAGTTGAATGTTTGTTCGATAACGGCAGTAGCCAAGGGTTGGTCTATGTGGAAATGGCAATGCAGGTAGTGCAGGTAAAGTTGGTTGATGCCTTCAGAAGCCTCGTGCCAGATGTCTGCCGAGCACATCAGCGATTCCAGCTCGAAGTCATCACTCATGCGTTCTACCTTGATGACATCACCAGGGAAGAAGAACACCACCGTGCCTTGCACTTCTTTGAAAGGTTGTAGGTTGACGCTCAGCTCCGCCTCACCATGCTTGCATAACACGATGTTGAAGTAGTCGATGGCAATACCGCCGATAGTGCTGCGGGATACGATCTCTTTCGATAACACCACAGGTGATAGGATGGAAGGTTTAGGCTTCATAAGAGGTATTTTTCATATTTTCGTAACAAAGATAGGGTTTATTGATGAGAATACAATGCGTTATTTCCGTTTTTCTACATATATATACCTATTTTCATAATAGCTGTGTCAAAAAAGCTAACTAACTTTGCAGCCGAATTCATATTTTTATCACTTACAGTTATGAAACAATTCTTGATGATGACAATGCTTTGCCTTTTGGCTCTGGGCAAAGTATCTGCTCAAAGTGAGAGCCAAGTGTTTGACGCGAAGACCTTGAAGAGTCAGATTCTGAACGAAGATCGTAAGTATGCCGTTTACCTCCCTGCTGGTTACAACGACTCCGAGCGCAGTTATCCTATCCTCTATCTGCTGCATCCAGCTGGCCCTGGTGGCACAGTAGCCAACCAACAGTCTTGGCTGTATTATGGCGAACTGAAGCAGTACCTCGACAAGGCGATTGCCAACGGCGAGATTGCTCCGATGGTAGTTGTCACTCCTGATGCCAACTTCGGCAATGTGCGACGCAGTTATTATAACGACGCTGACGGCAAGTTTAACTTCGAGGATTTCTTCTTTAAGGAGTTCATCCCTTATATCGAAAAGACTTACCGTGTGCGTACCGACAAGGGTAGTCGTGCCATCGTAGGTGCATCGGCTGGTGGCGGTGGTGCTGTTTATTATGCCCTCCATCACCCTGAATTGTTTGCCGTATGCGGCGGTTTGGCTGCTGCTATCCGTGAGTGGAAGGATGCCAATATGCAGAACCGTTATCCTGGCATCAGTGAGGACAAGCTGAAGGAGTGGTTCAAGGATTACGATGTGTTCAGCATCTTCCGCAATATGACCGACAAAGACAAGAACCAGTTTAAGCTCTTCATCGCTTGCGGTGATGACGACGGTCTGTCAGTAAACAATGGCGACCTTCATGCTTTGCTGAACAAGATCGGCTACAAACATGAGTACCGCATCAGTGAGGGTGCACACAACTGGACTTACTGGCGCAGCATTACACCTGAAATCATGAAGTTTGTGTCTGACGCCTTCAAGATGTAATTTATATTGTGTCAAGGGGTTCGTCCCCTTGACATATTTGGATATTCAAACAATATTCCGTATCTTTGCAATGCAAAGTGCAACTATTAACGAAGATAAGGTATGAAAAGGTTATTTTTGATTTGGACAATGATGCTGGCTTGCGTTACTTTATCAGCGCAGGAGTTATCGGGTATTATCACTAAGAACGGCAAGCCCAAGAAAGGACTGGTGGTTTCTATTTTAGGCACAGATCAAAGTGTCACTACCGACAAATATGGTCGTTTCTACTTCAAGAATGCTGCTCCTGGTGATGTATTGCAGATTAATGTGAGTTCTCGCAAAGCTGCTCGTATGGAGCTCAGCGAGGCACGCAGATTGAGAGTTTACATCGCCCCTTCTGACTTCGTATATAACAATGGACGTATAGAACAGCGTTTGCCTTATACGGCGATTAAGTCGGATGCTGTGGTAAGTGGCAATATGGTAATGCATGATCAGATTATGAGTTCCGGCTTGCTACGTGTGTCTGATTTACTGAAGAGCTTTATGACGGGCGTGCGTGTAGAACAGACAGCAGTGAGCAGTACTGTCGTGATGCGCGGACCTGGTTCGGTGATGGGCAACACCTCTCCACTATTTGTGGTGGATGGCGTTGTAATAGAATCGCTCGAAGAGGTAGATCGCCTAGTACCCGTAGAAACCATCGAGAAGTTGGTACTTAACAAAGAAGGTACTGGATGGGGTGCTCGTGGTGGTAATGGTGTGATAGAGATTACAACCATAGGTTCTAAAATTTGACAAGGAAGCTATAGCTTTTGAACCTCAATTCCTAAATAAAAAAAAGAAAGCTGGTCAATTTGACCAGCTTCTTTTTTTCTTTCTCACGAATCACGGACAAATAGACAACGTGACTTTGTGACAATAAGCAAAATTACTTCTGCTGACTCAGGTAGAACTTCTCCAAAGTGCGATAAGCATTCTCCATAGCAGCATCGGCCTTCTCGCCGCTCTCTACGTCGATATACATTACAGGAGCCACTTCCTGACCGTTGATGGCAGTCCACTGAGGCAGACCCTCACCATTAGGATTGCCGTACTTGCAGAAGTTAGCATAGTAGTTGAGGAACAGCTTAGAGATGGCATAGTCCTCAGGCTGCCAATCGTAGAACTCGTTAGTAGCGAGGTTACCCATAGCATATTCGATATCAGCTGAGTGAACAGCACCTGTTGGGAACTTGTCACGGATAGCCTGCTGACGACGGTCCTCGTCGGTCATCTCACGAACGCCACCAGCCAATGCGCCAACACGGTTGCCCATCTTGGCTGACACTTGTGGACGTGGGTGCATATACTTGTAGCGATATACTGGCTGCTGAGAGGTCTTTGCATGATAGTCAGCCCACTTCCATGTTGGGAAGCCAGTGAACAAGTCACCTGCCAGGTTCAGGCTCTTGATGCTGAACAAATCGTCGTCAGTCAGCAAACCATAAGCCTCGAAAATCTCGTCGGTCATGTCACCGAAGGTAGCAGTCATCGCTTTCTTGTAGTTTTCCAAGTTAGGCTCAACACCACGCAATACTGACAGAGGAGTACCCTCCTGAGAGTTCCAACCCACCAGAATAGGCACCTGAGCCTGCGCGCCCTTCTTGAATACATCGTCGGCACTCTCCTCCATAAAGTAACCATCGAGCACTACATTGGCCATACCTCTTGGAGGTAGCAGAGCCTGCAAAGAGTCTGCAGACAACGCGCGAGCATCAGCCAATGACATCAAGCCCTTGCTCTCGAGCAGAGCCTTGCCGGCAGCGTCAGCATCAGCCTGGGTAGAAGCTCCGTAAGGCAGTACCTCGGCGCCACTTGAGCCCATTACACCTGACAAGTTGCCCTTTGACAATGGAGAGCACATCAGCAATGAAGTAGAGAATGAGCCAGCTGACTCACCCACGATATTGATACGGTTAGGGTCGCCACCGAAAGCAGCGATATTGTCCTTTACCCACTGGATAGCAGCTACCTGATCCAAGAAACCATAGTTACCGCTGCCTTTATAAGAAGACTCGGCAGTCAGCTCAGGATGAGCAAAGAAACCGAACACACCCTCACGATAGTTGGCAGTAACACCGATAACGCCCAGCTGAGCGATGGCAGTACCATCATAGCGAGGTTCGCTACCACTACCGGCCATCAAACCACCACCATTGAAGTAAATCAGGATAGGCAGTGCCTCGTCGGTATAGTTGGCAGGCGTCCAGATGTTCAGGTACAGACAGTCTTCACTACGGCCAGCACCACGGAAATTCATGTCGCCAAACATATTAGGCTGCATAGGGTCGTTGCCGAAAGCCTTAGCCTCACGCACACCTTCCCAAGCCTCTACTGGCTGAGGAGCCTTCCAACGCAGGTCGCCTACTGGGGCTGCTGCAAAAGGAACGCCTAAGAACTTCTTGATGCCGTCTTCAGCAATACCCTCAACCACACCGGCTTGTGTCTTTACCTGCAAAGTCACCTCACTCTTCTGCTGGGTGCAAGCAGTCATCATCATGGCAACCACAGCTACCATGAGCATCTTAACTGAAAAAAGTTTACTCATAATTGATTATAATTAAAATAATTTGCATCGATTTTCATTTGCGGTGCAAAAGTAGTGATAATTTCTGAGATTAACTACATGATTGGTTATAAAATTACTATCTTTGCACCAAGATAACAAATTAAAAACAATAAGATTATGAATAAAGCATTATTGGGAATGGCGATGATGGCAGCTTTGTGTATGTCATCTTGTGGTAGCAAATCTGCACAGCAGGAAGAGGCAGCTGAAGAGGCAGTCGCTACTGGTAACGAAATCCGTATCAACTGTCTGTATAAGGTGGCTCCGGAAAATTTGAACAACATCATTAAGGTCAGCAAGGAACTGGTGGCAGCCAGCCAGAAAGATGCCGGCAACATTGAGTATGATATCTACCAAAGTCAGACCGATAAGACTCAGTTAATGATATTCGAGACTTGGAAAGACCAGGCATCACTCGACACTCACTCAGCAGCTGCCCACTTCACCCGTCTCGTGCCACAGATTGCCAACGCTGCCGTAGGCGAGATGGCTATCCAGAGTTTCACCGCTAAAAGCGAAGGCGACCAAATTCGAATCAACTGCATGCTGAAAGTGGCTCCCGAGAATGTAACCAAGGCTTTGGGTTTGGCACAGGAACTGGTGGAGGCTTCTCGCAAAGATAGTGGTAACATTGACTATGACATCTATCAGAGTCAAACCACCCCTACTAACTTGATGATCTTTGAAACTTGGAAGGATCAGCCTTCATTAGACACCCACTCTGCTGCCGAGCACTTTACCCGTATCGTGCCTCAACTGCAGGAAATGGCAATTGGCGAAATGGCTATCCAGATTTTCAAGAAATAAAGCAAGTAGGTAATGAAAAGAGAGGTATGGGTAGATTGGATGCTTGTGATGGCCTGCAATGCGTCCCTTGTATCGGTATGTGGATAATTGGCTAACTACGCGGGGCAACAGTGAAAAACTTCGCCAATAGCGCCCCGCTGATGTTGTGCCAAACACTAAATACGGCACCTGGGATAGTGGCTAAAGGATAAGCAGCGAAATGCAACACTGCCAAAGAAGATGCTAAACCCGAATTCTGCATGCCCACCTCGACAGACATAGCAATGCACTTTTCTCGTTTCAGTTGGAGCATCCTGCCTATCAGATAACCTACCCCATAACCACAGAGATTATGCAGCATCACCACCAGCACAATCAGCAAACCACCAGCTAACAATCTACTGGCATTGTGCGAAACCACAATACCAACTACCATCATAATCATCAAGGTAGAGAATGCAGGCAGATATGCCACCAGTTTTTTAGTAAGTTGGGGGATATATTTCTGACAAAGCAAGCCGCCAGCAATGGGGGCAATTACCACATAGAGAATACTCTTCAGCATACCGATAGTATCCACATCTACCATCGTGCCAGCCAATAACCACACCAACATAGGTGTAAGTACAGGAGCCAAGACGGTAGAAGTAGCAGTCATGCCTACTGACAAAGCTAAATCGCCTTTCGCCAAGTAGGTAATGACATTGGAAGAAGTTCCACCCGGGCAGCAACCCACTAGCATCACACCCAGCGCCAATTCATCGGGTAAAGCAAACAACTTTGCCAAAAGCCAAGCCAGGATCGGCATTACCGTAAATTGTGCCAGACATCCTATCAGTACATCCTTGGGGCGACTGAACACTACACGGAAATCGTGCGCAGACAACGTGAGACCCATACCAAACATGATGAGTCCAAGTATGGGGTTGATATACCAAGTATCAATATGCACGAACGTAGCTGGCACCATCAAGGCGACAAACGCCACTAACAGCACCAAAGCCGCCATCCACCGTGACATGAAACCGCATACATCTTTCATGATTCTATTTTGCTTTAATATCTCTACACAGAACTTTATCTGCTATTTAAGGATAAAAAAAGGATGTGTTTCGTAAAACACATCCTTCACTAGTGGGCGTTGACGGATTCGAACCGCCGACCCTCTGCTTGTAAGGCAGATGCTCTAAACCAGCTGAGCTAAACGCCCGAAGAATTTCCAAATTACTGAAAGAGCTCTATAGATTACCTTGCGGTGTTGTTTCTCTTTG
>JAEEOD010000331.1 GCA_016284115.1 Bacteroidaceae bacterium | reverse complement strand
CTCGTGCTCAGCATAGCCCAACTCCAACTGGATAAGGGCGATGATGCCGTAGTTCACAATACCCATGAACTCAGGTTTGATGCCTTCGCCCACCATTGACACGCCCTTTACCTCGAGGGTCCTGATGCGGTTGGCTTTGATAAATATCTGGTCGGTTACCGATGCTGGACGCATGATGCGCCAAGCTGCTCCGTAGTCGTGTAGCTTCTTCACAAACAAGTCCCTGCATTCGGCAATCACTTGCTCAAACTGTGCCTTTGTATCTTTCATTTCTTATATAATTATGGTGCAAAGGTAATCAAAAACTGACATATATAAAAAAAGGATGCCTTAAATCATATTAAAGCATCCTTTATTTGTCCAAATAAACGTATTACTTATGAACATCTGAGCACTTGCCCGATGCGTAAAACTGTTCTGGTGGAAATGCCGTTCAGCCTGCAGAGCTGGTTCACGCTCACGCCTTGCTTTGCAGCTATCTTTGACAATGTGTCGCCACTCTTTACCTTGTAGTAAACGCCAGCACCAGAAGTCGATGCCTGTTTAGCAGCCGAGCCTTTGGAAACACGTTTGGCAGTTTGTTGCTTGAAGTTATGTGTATATTTGTCGCCTGTAACATCCTGTTTCTCGAAGTCAAACATCAGCGCAGGGTTGATGGCAATACCCAAGAAACGTGTCTCGAAATGCAGATGAGAACCTGTAGAACGACCAGTGTTACCACCTAAGCCAATTACGTCACCTGCACGTACCAACTGGTTCTCATCAACCAATTGCTTTGAGAGGTGTCCGTAAACGGTTTCTAAACCATTATCATGACGAATTACAATATATTTACCATAACCTCTGCGGCCTTGGTCTTTCACGATGCGTACTTTGCCGTCGAAGGCAGAACGGATAGTATCACCCACATTCACCTTGATATCCAAACCGGCATGGGCACGGCGTCTGCGAGGACGATAGCCGAATACGTCATTAATCTTGGTGTTAGGGGTAGGCATGCAGAAACCCGTCAGGTCGAAGGTGTACGTGTCGGGTATTACGGCATTAGCATAAGCACTCACGAATTCGTTTTCCCATGTCTGGTAAACATCCAAACTGGGGAATTCTGCCTGCTCTGCTATGATAGCCTTCTGAAGCGCCAGTGAGTCAACGCTTTTCAGCTTGACGTCAACTGGTGCCTGACTTGCTATCAGGTCTTGTGCCGACATACTCAAACTACACATACAAGTAGCTGCAAATATGATTGTCTTTACAAAACGAATGTGCATAAAATCTTTATTTTTACTGTCTTTCAAGTGAAACCATTTTTCCACTAATTGTGCAAAGGTAAAGATTATTCTTAAACCAGCCAAGATTTTTTACTATAAAAAGGCTAAAATATGCTAAATAACATATTTAGCTAATAGCTGACCAATTGATGTTGGTCTTGCGTAAGTTCTTAAGTTGGCGCCACAATAATTCATATTTGGGCAACTCGCAAGTGGGGTCTTCTTCTACGATGCGTTCAGCCACATCACGTGCCAATTGCAGGATTTGTCCATCACGTGCCAGATCAGCAATCTTTAGTTCAAATGCCAAACCACTTTGCTGAGTTCCTTCCAAATCACCAGGACCACGCAATTTCAAATCCGCTTCAGCAATCTCGAAGCCGTCGTTAGTGCGCACCATGATTTCTATGCGCTTTCTCGTGTCATCTGCTAACTTGAATCCTGTCACCAAAATGCAATAAGATTGGTCAGCACCTCGTCCTACGCGTCCTCTCAGCTGGTGCAGCTGCGATAGTCCGAAGCGCTCGGCATTCTGAATCACCATCACCGAAGCGTTGGGCACATTTACACCCACCTCGATTACTGTGGTGGCTACCATGATTTGTGCTTCACCTCGCACGAAACGTTGCATCTGCTCGTCTTTCAGTGCAGGCTTCATCTGTCCGTGTACCTGGCAAACTACTAAGTCAGGAAAGTCGTCGCACACTTGTGAGTAACCCTCCACCAAATTCTTCAAGTCTATCTTCTCGCTCTCCTTGATGAGCGGATAGACGATATATATCTGTCTGCCCTCGTTTACTTGCTTGCGGATGAAATCGTTCAGCTGTTGTCGGCGGTTGTCAAACTGATGCAAGGTGGCGATGGGTTTTCGTCCAGGGGGCAGTTCGTCGATGACCGACACATCGAGGTCGCCATACAGCGTCATCGCTAAGGTGCGGGGGATAGGGGTGGCGGTCATCACTAGTACATGAGGCGGTTGGGTGCTCTTCGCCCAAAGTCGGGCACGTTGCTCTACGCCAAAGCGATGCTGCTCGTCAATCACCGCCAGTCCGAGGTGAGCAAATGTCACCCCATCTTCAATCAATGCGTGAGTGCCTATCAGTATGTGCACATCACCGCTCATTAAGCCGCTGAGTATCTCTTCACGCCTCTTGCCCTTAATGGAGCCCGTCAGTAGTTCTACTCTCACGCCTAAACCGTCCATTTGTCGGCGCAGCGTCTCGTAGTGTTGGTTCGCCAATATTTCAGTGGGTGCCATCAGACAAGCCTGATAACCATTGTCGAGCGCCAGCAGCATGCTCATCAGTGCCACCATCGTCTTGCCGCTGCCCACATCACCTTGCAGCAGGCGGTTCATCTGTTTACCGCTGCCCATATCGGCACGTATCTCACGCAACACCCGTTTCTGGGCATTGGTCAGTTCGAAGGGCAGGTAGTCGCGATAGAAGGTATTGAAGAACGCGCCTACATGACGGAACACATAGCCACGAAATTTCCTGCGTCGGTCACTGGCATAGCGAAGAATGTTCAGCTGCACATAGAACAGTTCCTCGAACTTTAGACGCAGTTGGGCTTGGCGCAGGGCTTCGTTGCTTTGTGGAAAATGGATGTTGCGGAGAGCATCGTTTAGTGACATCAGGTGTTGCTGGGCTATGATTTCTGGGGTCAATGTCTCAGGCAACGGCTCTTTCAGCAGCGGCATCGCGTTCTGCATCATCTTCTCTATGGCATGCGAGTTGAGGAAGCTGCGCTTCATCTTCTCCGTAGTGTTGTAGTAGGGCTGCATGCCCAAACTGCTTAGTTGTACCTCTGATGCAGGGTCCAAGTCGGGGTGGGCGATGTTCAGTCGACCGTTGAACACGCTGGGTTTGCCGAACACAATGTATTCCTGATGTGTCTTGTAGCGGCTCACCACATATTTGATGCCCTGAAACCAAATCAGGTCGATGAAGCCGGTACCGTCGGTAAAGTGAGCGATGAGACGCTTGCCCCTGCCTTCACCAGCTGTCTCGAAGGCGGCTATCTGCCCTTTCACCTGAATGTAGGGCATATCGCCTGTCACTTCGTTGATGGCGTAGATCTTGCTCCTGTCAACATATTTGTAGGGGAAATAATACAACAGGTCGTGCACTGAATGTATGTTCAGTTCCTTGGCGAGCATGGTGGCGCGTTGCGGCCCCACGCCACTGATGTATTTCACGTCCAGTTGCTCAATCATTCGGTTTCTCTTTGGAAGAAGCTTTTATTTTGCCAACACCTCTGCGATTTTGAGGTCAAACGGTGTGGTAATCTTAATGTTCTCACGGTTGCCCTCTGCTAAGACCACAGGGGTACCCATCGCCTCCACCACCGAAGCATCATCTGTAAACGCATCAGTATAGGGTTGTTGGAAGGCTTGCTTTAGCAGGGCTACGTTAAAGACTTGAGGGGTTTGTACCAAGCGGTACTCACTGCGGGGAACGGTTTCTGAAACCTCAGCATCATTTATTTTCCTGATTGTCTCAATGACGGGAATTACCGGTATCACGGCCTTTTTCTCTTCTGCAAGATCATAGCAGCGCTTCAACACCTCCTGCGATACGAATGGGCGTACGCCATCGTGCACACCTACCACCGCATCATTCTCAGCAGGGATGATGGCCAGACCGTTCTTAACCGAGTGAAAGCGCGTCTCACCTCCCGCCACCACCTGATGACGGATGTCACATCCTTGTTGCCTGCACAACTCTTGCCAGAGAGTTATCTGGTCTTGTGGCAGCACCACGACCAGTTGCATCTCTGCGTCAAATCGTCTGAAAGTTTCAAGCGTACGCATCAATACAGGCTTCCCGTCAACCGGCAGGAACTGCTTTGGCACTTCGCCACCCATACGCACTCCCTTGCCTCCAGCCACTATGATGGCATATCGTTTCATGCCGGTACCATCATGGCTGCTTTCAGCTCAGCCACCTTGTCAGCACCAAACAGCATATCTACCACAGCCAAGGCGAAATCCAGAGAAACGCCAGGTCCTTTACCCGTGATAATCAAACCGTCACGCTGTACTGATGCACCTGTATATTCAGCCCCTTTCAGGAAGCCCTCGAAGCCTGGGTAGCAGGTAGATTTCTTACCGTTCATGATGCCCAACTTGCCCAGCACCATCGGAGCGGCACAGATGGCAGCCACTGGTTTTCCTTTCTCTACCTGACGCAGCAGTGCCTTGCCCAAGAACTCACACTCGCTCAGTGTCTGTGCTCCAGGCATACCACCTGGCAACAGCAGCAGGTCAGCATCCATCAGGTCGCAGCTGTCGATGTTCTTGTCACACAATACAGGTACCTCATGGGCACTCATCACTATCTCGTTGGGAGTAACTGATACCATCACTACGTCGGCACCTGCGCGCTTCAGCACGTCCACCGATGTCAGCGCCTCGATTTCCTCGAAGCCGTCCGCAAAGAATACATATACCTTTTTCATGATTACATGCTTTTGTTTTTCATTGCGAAAATAAACATTAATGCTGAATTCGCAAAATGTTTATTAGAAAAAGGTATCAAAGGCTTTGTCTTACTCTAATATTTGTGTTTATTTAAGGAAGCTATTGCTATGGGTTGTCGCAGTATCTGCTATCACTCGTCGCAATATCTCCTATGGGGGTAAAGGAGATACTGCGACGGGTGATAGGAAGCCTTCCGACGACTCGTGGGAGATATTGCGACGACCCATAGGAGGCATTTCTTTCACCCCATAGCAGATATTCCGTATTCAGACTGTTCGAAGTATATTATTTTATCAAATATATTAAGGAGATTTTCTGTCAGATATACAATGATTTATAGCAATTTTTTATTATTTTCCGATATCGAAACGTAATCCCATATTAATATTAAAGTTGAAGGGCTTTTCCTGATAGATGGTAGGCAGACTGCTCTTGTTGTCGAAATAATATGCCACGCCAGGCTCAGCATAGACGCTCAGCAGTTTAGTAATGGAGAACTGAACGCCAGCACTGCCACCGATGGAGATTTGCCAAGGCTTCTCTTCAACGTCTTGACGCTCTTTCCTGTCTGCCATGTTGGATGTCATGCTCATGATGCTCTGCGAGCCTTTTACCACTTTCTCTATCTCTCCTCCGCCACTGAGATAGACATTGAAGCGTCCTGGACTCCATAATGAATATGCCAAGGATACGGGCACACCTACAAAGTGCAACTTCTGCTCGCTTTGAATCTGTACATTCTCTATCTGAAGTACAAGATCGGACGAGTGATAACTGTAGTCAACGCCTGCCTGCAAACTCCAGCGGTCGTTGAAGTGGTAGCGCATTGACAACCCCACCTTTACTGGCTGGCGATGATGGGTATCCGATATCATTGAGTACATCCGGTTATTGATCATCACATGATCGCTTGTATTGTTGTTACCACTGCGGGTGGGGATATAATTGCTGCTGTAATTACTAA
>JAEEOD010000330.1 GCA_016284115.1 Bacteroidaceae bacterium | reverse complement strand
ATTATTATTCAAAAATGATTGCCGCACAATGGCCCATTAAGGTATCAAACTCTTGCTTATAGGTCTTACAATTGGGTCTCGCTTGTGGGTCTGTAGAGTCAAGAAGGGTTGCCGTTGGTTCAGGAGAACACAAAATCATATACAGATTATGTTCACATCCTTCATATGGTTCTTCAGGTCCATCATTAATCTGTTGGACAATATTGTAGCAGCCAGACAAAACCAGATCTAAAACCTCATTTTTGTAGTCAATTATCTGTTCCATGATGAATCACCCAATGAGTCTATTTCTTGATTCTGAAAATGAATTTTGCCTTTATGGAAGGGGCATCCATTACTATTGTACGGTAACCACGCATATAATCCTTGTGTATTGTATTCGCAACTGAAACTTTTGTTGTTTCATTCTTAAGCACAACAAGCATTTCTTCTATAGAGACATCACAATCTCTATAGATACGGCATCGTTTAGGTATCCACTGACAGATATCGAATGATTGATTTGTTACTATCTCTTCGACCTCTGCTTTACTAATTTTTGTCTTGATAGAACCTCCGTGAGAACGTCCGTATCTATGTCCTAATGGTACACACATAATAAATATTATTCTTCAGGTTCAATTCCATCTTTGCAAGCTGCAATAATCTGTTCACGCAATTCTGCTTGAGTGAAAGCATCAACATATTCGCCATTATACAATGACGCCTTATAGTAAAGCCTACCTGAGTATGGCGATGGCCTGAAATGTGATGAACCAGCTATATAATCACTTTCCCATTGGCCTATCACATGATTGCCGACACGTACACATTCATCTCTACTGAGAACTACTTTTTTTGGAAAAATCTTCTTCATGTTCGTTAGTTTTTTTCGTTAATAACTTTATTATAGTCACCGTAAGTGTCAACGATAACAATACGGTCAAATTTCTTGTTGTAGCGCAGAGCCCATGACATGATGGACTCGTAGGCGCACCTGGCACCCTCTATTGTTGAGCCGTTGACGGGTACATTGCTGAGGAAACCGTATTTCTTGCATTTCTGGTCGCGTAGCTGCTTTAGGCATTGATAGATGACCTTGTGGAGATTGTCCTTTGTCGGTTCCTTCTTGAACACATGCTGCACCAAGGGTACTGTGGCACGGCTCTTGCATGCTTTGCCAAGATCTTCTTCGTATTCACTTCTCAGTACCACCAACCCTTCGGCTTCATAGCTGTCTGTGTCAAACAGGTCGCCTTCGCCAAGCCTGATTTTCTTATCTTGTGTGCCGATTAAGATCATGCCTCGCAGTTGGAAGGCAAAGCGGCCATCGCGGCATTCGGTCCACGCATTTACATTGGGCACATGAATGAAGAGTTGACCAGCATATCGGATATCACGCTTTAAGTCAGCTCTCCCTGCATCGGTTGATGCCACAAGGAACGCCGTACGGCTGATGCCGCCTTGTTTGTAGAGGAAACTATCCTGGTCGTATTTCTCGGACAACCTATAAAGCCTTGTGAAGAATTGCAAGGCATCGGCTTGCCCCTCATTGGTAACAAAGAAGCAGTATTCTTCACAGGCATATTCCCAATCAGCCTCACGGTAGCAGCCCGTAACGCCGTTAAATTTAAAGCCATACTGCTCAAGGTCAGTTCGGAGCAATTGGTTGCGGGCCTTATTCTGCTCCAGGGTATAACCGCCCCTAAAGGCTGTCAGGACCACGCACGTATGTTCCTTAAAGGCACGCTCTGCCCTTTCTAGAGTCAGAGCATCATCTTCAACTGGGGCTGTTGCAGCAATAACTATCTGACCTGGCTTTAGTATGCCCCTAAGCAGACTGCGGAGAGCTGCCATGCGCAGTCTTTGACATCTTGCGCTTAGTTCCTCGTAAATCTGCTCTATGTGTTGTTGTGATACCATATTCTTCTTCACTGCTTAGTTGATGATTTTACCATTCAAGAGGACGATTACATCTCTGATTCATATTCTTCTCTTGATATCGGTGTTTCTGGGTCAACGATAAGTATTTCATCGTAGGTCAGACCATAGAGATGATAGACAAGGATGTCAATTTTTTGCATATTAGATAATGTATCTTCAATACCTGATAATATATCTGAAGATAACCGTTCAATGACGTCCCTAATTTCTGGATTTACTCTCGGTATAGGAATCGACTCCAATTGGTTCTTTTGAATATGCGGGAAAAGATTGTCAATATTAAGGTAGGCTGTATTGAACCAGAAGGTAATGGCTTTAGAATTAAGAATACCGAGGAGATATTTCATATCCTTGTCGTCGTTACAACTACAATTGTATATAGAATTCGTATTGCAATAACCTATGTCGTCAAGAGCAAACTGAATCTTATTTGAACAAAATTTGGTCACTAGCTTTGGAGCTTTGAATACATCAGGTGTCTTGTATTTGCTATAATTATTAAAATCAGGAGAACAATAAATGTCCTCATTTACACTTAGGTGATATGGCTTAATACTTTCTGCAGTTATAAATTTATAACAACCATGACCAATACTTGAATCCTTTTTCCCACACTCAAAGCCTCTTGTGATTGTCAAGTAATCACCCAATGGATTAGATGGTAATGAAATAAGTTTGTTGAAAGCACTTATCCTTTCATTGTCAAAAACAAATGGGAAAATCCCAAAAGGCATTTTAGTTATAGCACTATAGGGCACGTTGGCAATAAAAATGAATTCGTGGTTGTCTTGAACATATTTCATGGATCTTACATTATTAACCATCTTCCCCTTTTGACAGACCATTATATTGGCTTCAACATTAACATTATCAAAACACATTTCGGCATTAACATATGTTTTTATTCTTATGTTGTCACAAACATATTTTCTTGCTTCCATAAAGTTTTCATTAGAAAGCATGCGCGTTGGGATAATATATGAAAGAATACCTTTTTCCTTTAATAGTCTATGACCTTTTTCAATAAAAAGAGTATACAAATCGTATTGGCCTGTTGCAAGAGAATATAGTTTTTTATACAAAGGTTTAAAAGAACTATCAAATAATGTCGTTCTTACACTAATATATGGAGGATTGGCTATTACAATATCAAAACCATCTTTCAGTCCAAACATCCATTCAGGGTCGAAGAATGAAGATGATGCGTTTTGGTCGAACATGTCCCAATTGGCTAATAATTGAGATGTTCCTTGACTGACAAATCCTGTGTCCTCGATGGCCTCGGCGAGTGCCTGACGCGTTTCTTTGATTTCTTGCTTTAGCCGTTGTTTGTCAACATTACGTTTAGCTAGGAATATCTGATGGTTCAGTTCCTTCAACTCTGTCTTCTTCGTTAGAATCTCCTCCGTGGAATCAAAAAGGCTTGCGTCATATTCCACAGGAATGAGTGTGTTCGCTGCCACAAACTTTGATTCAAGGTTTGGCAACGGACGAATTCCGAAATTGTGAGTTGCATCGTTGGTTGGCTTTTGGTCAACTACAAGGGAGATGAAGAATCTTAGTTTGGAAATTTGCACGGCAATAGGCTGGATGTCAACGCCATATATACAATGCTCAATCAAGTAGAGTTTACGAGCATAGT
>JAEEOD010000329.1 GCA_016284115.1 Bacteroidaceae bacterium | reverse complement strand
CGTCAGCTTGTTGGGCTATGGAGTCAACCTGAATGATGTCACCGTCGGCTCCATTTGCTGATTCTTTCTTGGTATTACATCCGATGACGGCACTCAGTGCTATCACGGACATGACAATTAACATGATTCTTTTCATTGTTGTTCTATATTTTCTTGCCTACTCTTCTGAGGATTTTCGGCACTCTCCTTTTTTACATAGTTTTAATGGTTGACAACTTCCATACCACCCCGAGGTGAATGACCAGCAATAGTGCCAACACGATTACATAGTAGGGTATCGAGATGCCAAAGACAGCAAAGCAGAGATTGACGATGGTTACCACGATGAAGGCAGGGATGCTCCACGCCTTCAAGTTGACATTCTTCCTGCCATCTTCCAATGAGACGCCCATCACACAACCCAATGTCAGCAATATAGAAACGCCGGTCCCAATACCGACAAAGATGTCGTTGGGGTCGGCTTTTGAGTCGGCCAGATGATAAGCTAGATAGCCTATAGCTGCTACAACAATCAGCAACAACAATGTTGGAAAAGCGGAAATCTTCATACGCTCAAAGGTGGTGGGGTTAATGCTACTAACTTCAGGATGGCTGGTATCTGCTCAATAGGCTTCCAGCCTAACAGGCCCGGCATCCATGCCAGCGTGTCCTTATTCACCTTCTTCTGAGCAATCAGAGCAGCCATCTCGCTATCGTTAAGCGGTCCTATTTGGCTCCTGTCAATAGCCACATAGTAGATAGCAGGCACAGGTTGCTGCATCTGTCGAATGGAGCCGGGAATGTCCATCGTGCGCATATACTGGTTCATAATGCCCACCATCTGGTTGGCGATACCCATTCCCAAACCAAAATCGACCAGTCTGTCAATATAAAAACAACTTTGATCGTCCATAGCTATACCTTATTTAATGTGTTACAATGTTGGAGGGGGTGGCGGCGGTGTTCCTGGTGCTGCAAAGAGCGATGCCAGTTCAGGAATGTTGCAGACAAAGTCCCAGTTTGCCATTCCTTGCTTCCATACGTATGTCTGTGGTGTCAGCTGTCCGTTTTGAGCCATCTGTTGTAGTTGCTGCATATTGAACGGCCCTAACTGTGAACCATTTACCGATACGTGGTATTGCACGTTGGGGATTGGTGGAGGCGTATTCATGGCTCCTTGCATCTGCTGTCCCATGTTGTGCATCATGCCAGCCATCTGCTGTCCCATAGCACCACCCATCATCATGCCAGCCATCATACCAGCGGGGTTCGAACCTCCTCCGCCTCCGTTGCCACCCATACTGCCCATCTGACCAAGACTCTGGGCACCGGTCTTGAGCACTTCCGTCTGCTGATCCAGAGCATGGGCACCCATGAAGTTCGTCTCTGTCTGCAAACGTTGTGCCCGCTGCATCTCCTCGCGCTGCACACGAAGCGTCTCTTCCAGATTGGCAGCGTTGATACGTTGTGTGTCTTTCAGATTCTGGATGTTTACATCTGTCTGTGCATTCAGCGTCTTTGCCGTGTTACCTGCTGTCAATGCACGCAGGTCATCATAATATGGGCTCTCCTTATCTATCTCCAGCGTACCTATATCAAAGCCTTTCAGGTTAACACCAAAATCTGCCTCAAGACGTGGCTTTAGGTATTCTTCCACCTTCGTATTGATGCTCAGAATCTGGCTTTCCATCTGCACCACAGGAATACCCATCTCCCGAGGTACATTCATAACCACGCCCTTCACATACTTCTGCAGCGCATCCTTGATTTGCTTCCTGAATTGTTCGTGGTCGAAGTTGATTAGGCGATTCAGTTTGATGAATCCCTTATAATCTGTGATGTTGAAGGTCATCGTACCTCTCACGGCCATCGGCACGCCGTGATCAGGCAAGCGAGGGTCGAACACGTCAAAGTATGGCACAGCAAAGCGCAACTGGTTGTTACCTGCCAGATTGATGAAATATATCTCAGCCTGGAAGGGCGATTCGCCACCAAAGGCCAGGCCAACGATACTGCTCAAGACGGGGAAGTTCGCCGTCTTGATGGTATCGTCGTAGGGGCCTACGATATAATCTTGGATGGGGCCGGCCTTTTGCTTGTAGACGAAGACTGCCACTTCGCCATCCTTCACTCGCAGCGAACTGCCATATCTGATACTATTCTCACGTGTTGTTGAATTGACGTCCTGTCCTTCAGGTCGCCATTTCCATACCATATATTCTTCTTCGTCGCAGCGAATGACATTCATCATTCCACCGCCTTTACCTCTACCAAATAGCCCCATACCTTATATTTTTATGAATGAGAAAATCTTGTTTATTAACCCCATAGGATTCGTAAAACCTATTATTAGATCTTTAATTCCTATAGGGATTGTTTCACCAGTACCTTTTGCTATTCCTTCAATAAACTGCTGAAGTATTGCAGTTTTATCGATGTTCGTAGCCGATGTCTTAACCTTTGCCTCCATTTGTTTTGCAAATTCAGGGGGATAGTACTTCATTAAGAGACTGGAAAAGGCACGTAGTTCAACGGAAACAATTTCTCCATTATGGGAAGCGTCTGCGAAATAGCCTAATTCTTTTAAATCAGCATAAAGCATTGTTCGCAAACTTCGATCTTCTACTACAAACTGAATTTTCTTACCATCAGAAGAAAACTTTGAAATATTCTGCTTTAATAGCGTGAAGAACTTTTTAATTAAGGCATCAACATCATAGTCATGATATACTAAATCTGCTTCATAGGCAAGTTTTCTAACCTTTGTCTCAGGAATATGCAAATCGATACTCCATTGATAGTTTGACTTATGAACACCTGAATCTATTACACGCAATATATCGAATATCAACAATTCGAAATCGCCTTTACTCATGGAGCCGAATCCACGCTTCAGATATCGGTCTAAAAAAAGCGCCCCAAATCGATGCTTTTGTTCTTCACTTAACCTCATATGTTTTGTGGGTATTTATTTTTTCAACAAACCTTCATAATAGTCCAATTGCTTTTGGAAATCCATGTCACCTCGAATACTTCGTCCTTTCAATAGAACCTGCTCATATTTTGTTCGCCATACAGAAGTTAACTTATTGTGATTCAAAAGTGATCCGTCCACATTTAGTAGGTATATGGATATGGGGATATATAAAAAAGCACCATACATCAGTAATCCACAAAACAACATCCCATAATCTATGGAATCATCCTTAGCGACTATTGTAATTGCAGCAATTAATAAAATAATTGTTGGGATTATGACAACTAA
>JAEEOD010000328.1 GCA_016284115.1 Bacteroidaceae bacterium | reverse complement strand
AAGGCCCCAAACGCACTTTGCCCACTTCCCGTCCCTTTTGTAGCCGAACAGACCGAAAAACCATCCGAGGCACTGCGCCAGTCCTTTCCAAAGAACTGCAAAAAACAACTCACCACTAATCTGTTTCATTTTCGCTTTAATTTTTATATTATACTTCTAATTTTGACTTATGAAAGTAATATCCTTCAATGACTTCTTCAAAAGACAGCCTAACCTCAGTCATAAATGTGTCACTTCTTACGAATTCCTTCAGCCCGTCAAGAGTATGTCCGGCAGAGATAAATGTGATTCTTTCAGATTTACCATCGTTATCAACATTGTTAAACTCTATACTTATTCCAAACGAGTATTTCTCCGTTTCAAGTTCCATCTTCATTAGCGTCAACCCTATACTTTTCACAGGCGTATTCTCGCCCACGAACCGAAGTCTCGCATCTGTAAAGTTGTCAAACGGAAGCAATGCCGTTGCCGACTTAACGAACTCTACATCGTCCAGTGTCTTTAAGACAAAGTCAACATAGTCCTTGATATGCTTACTTACGAAGTCTTTGGTCTGCTGGCACATCTGCATCATTTTCTGTTCTTTGGATAGTTCCATGTTCAATTACTTCTTTCTAATTTCCTATAATTCACTTTCGCTGCTACCACACTATTAAGAGCTATCTTCAACTGGTAGGCAAGGTCATTCTCTTCCATATAATAGAACTCAGCCGAAGCTATGAGTACATCATTAATTGTATAGAGTTTTACCTGCTTCATCTGCTCATTCAGTTTATGACATCGCATCACTACGTCAATATAGCTTTCTTCTGTCACATCTGCGAAGTTCGGCAATAGCACAGATACAAACTGGTCATCATCTGAGCTGGGAAAGATATGGATGGACTTCAATTGGTAGCGAATAGTTATCTGCTCTCCGTCTTCCTCCTGAATCTTATACTTGCCATCCTCCAGAACCTTCTTAATTGCCTCATAATTTTTGTTCATTACTCGTCCTCCTTTGTTTCGTTATTATTATCGTCATCATCTTCATCCTCACCAGGGAGTGTATCATCACCCTCTAACTTGCGATGGAACAAGAAGTAGGATGCCTGTAACAGCAACATGCTGTGCTCGATGATGTCCTCCAGATTGTCCTCTCCAAAAAGACGGTACTCATAGAACACCCATACGCTATCGCCATACACACAGGTCTTGCTATACTTGATAGACATATTCGTATCATTGACTACCTCTAAGACAAAGCGCTTGTTCTCGTCTGTCACATCGTAGATGTTGGGGACGGCAAATCTCAGGAAGTTCTCGTCATCGTCAGGCATATAAAGAATCGTCAACTCTTCAAACTTGAATACGTAACCGAAATCTCCGGCTTCTTCTATTGAGAATCCAAGTTCTTCAATCTTTGCTAAAATTAATTCCTTGCTCATAATTGGTATGTTTTTATTTGTTGTTCATCTACAAAGTTGCGCAGATCCTTTCCTTCTCTCACTATCACACCACAAATCCAATTCTTGGACGCTCATTCTTATTGCGCTTCGTAAAGTCATCACGCATCTTCTCGTACCTCTTCACTTCATCACTGGACACAGACGGACGTGTTGATTTTACTACATCGCGCAGCATGGCCTCGCTGATTTTAACCAAGCCCTGACCCTCATCTCTGATACTGGCTTCAAAGGCATTCCTGGCAGTTTCCTTCACCATATATGAGATGTCGCTCGATGTATACCCATCTGTTATGCGGGCCAGTTCCACTATGTCTATGTCTGTATCATGCGGACGCTTGTTCAGTTCAATCTCGAAGAGCTGCCTGCGGCACTCCTCGTCGGGCAAGCCCACGTAAAGAACCTGATCAATTCGGCCGCTTCTGATAATCGCTTTATCTATGCGGTCAAGGCAGTTCGTGGTGCCTATCACGAACACATTCTTCTCCACACAGTCATTCAATTGTGTCAGCCACTCTGCCACCTCGTCTGCCTGATGCTCATTCCCTTTGGCACTGCGGTCACCGCAAAGGGCATCCATTTCGTCAATCAGGAGTATGCATCCCTTCTTGTTTTTCTTAGCCTTTGCCTCCGCTTTCTGGAATAACTCCTTGATGAGACCCTGCGAACCATGTAGCCAGATACTGCCAAGGTCAGAGGGCTTTATGGAACAGAAGTCCAAGCCGCACTCCTCTGCCAATTTCTGGCTAATGAAGGTTTTACCAGTACCAGGAGCACCATAGAACAGCATATTTGATGGCATGATACCAAACTCCTTTGCAAGTTCTCTATGAGACACTATCTCAACGAAGTCACGACGGAGCTTCTGCTTGATGTCCTCCATCCCGGCTACAGCTTTGAAACCATCACCAACCTTTACCGTCAACTCTACATCCACATGTGGTACTTTACTCCATTGCAAGGTCTCTTGCTCATCGCAATCATCCTTTGTACGCTCTTTGTTAGTGGCCTCATTTATCTTTTTTTTGTTCTCATCCGAAAAGCAGTTGAATTTATTGGGTTTCTCCATCCCCAGAATCTTCATCAAAGCAAACCCCAATTCCTCGGCATCTTTATATCTATGAGTTACCACCTTGCTTATCGACTTCTTAATAACGAGACGAATATTGAGATCCATTTCCAAATCAGGTTCATTCTTCTTGACTATCGAGAGCACTTCATCTTGGGACATTGACTCGTTTATCTCGTATGGGTAAGTTCCTGAGAGCATATATGCCAACAATACTCCCATGGCATAGACATCAGTCGCTGGGGTGAACCTGCCCAAAAAACTCTCTGGTGCACGGCAGCAGCGATTCAACTCTTTTGTGTCAAAGTCCGGCTTGCCGTTGCAAGCTGCATGGGGATTATCATCCCCAAGCAGCCTCACCTTAACATCTTCCTCGTCTTT
>JAEEOD010000028.1 GCA_016284115.1 Bacteroidaceae bacterium | reverse complement strand
TCATGCCTAAAGAATTTGATAAGACATTTGCTGAACTTGGTGAAGATGTAAAAAATAGTATCAGTCACCGAGCACGTGCCATCAAAAAATTAGTTGCCTTTTTACAATCCTAATTTGGCAGAAATTTCCAACATTCGCTGAATAGGCTTTATAGCTTTTTCAGCGATTTTTTTATCAATCATAATTTCAGGAGTTTCATTATATAGACAATTATACAGTTTTTCCATAGTATTCATTCTCATAAAATTGCACTCATTGCATGCACAATTACTGTCTTCTGGTGGAGCAGGAATAAATACTTTTTGTGGACAAGCCAACTGCATCTTATGTAGAATACCTGATTCGGTAGCTATAATGAACTCCTTTGATTCATTATTCTTAGCATATTTCAAAATAGCAGCTGTAGAACCCACAAAATCAGCCAATTTCAATACAGCACCTTTACATTCTGGATGTGCAAGAATTTTAGCCTGTGGATAAATTTTCTTTAATTCAATAATCTTTTCTACTGAGAATTTAGCATGTACATGACAAGCACCATTCCAAAGCAGCATATTTCGCCTTGTAATCGAATTTATATAATTACCAAGGTTATGGTCAGGTCCGAATATTATTTTCTCTTCTGGAGGAAAACTCTCAACTATTTGCTTAGCATTAGATGATGTTACAACCACATCAGTATATGCTTTTACAGCTGCAGAAGTATTTACATAAGATATAACGGTATAACCAGGATGATCTTTAACAAACTTACCAAACTCATCAGCTGGACAACTATCAGCTAAAGAACACCCAGCATTAATATCTGGTATCAACACTTTCTTATCTGGACACAATATCTTAGCTGTTTCACCCATGAAATGTACACCACAAAGCACTATGATATCTGCTTTTGTCTTTGCAGCTTGCTGAGCTAAAGCTAAACTATCACCAACATAATCTGCAATATCCTGTATATCACTTGTTTGATAGTAATGTGCCATAATAACAGCATTTTTTACTTCTTTTAGTTGCTTGATTTTTTCTACCAGATTATCCATAACTATCATTATTATTTTATTTTTTATTTTATTGAAATAAATCTTTTTGTTGATGATTATAGTCAGTTGAAAATGTTGATAACTTTTTCTTGTATATATCCAACCTTCTGTTTTTCATAGGCAAAGGTAATAACTTTATTGAATACTCTATGCTAAAAATGGTTGAAAAACTATGTTAATAATAGAAGAAAAAATTATTATTATTTTTTTTGGAGGTATTATAATCAGGTCCGTATAGTGTTTTCTTTGAATAATACAATACCTTTCTTCATTTTTTTCTTCACAAGTTTTCAACAATTATCAACAGCATTGTGAACAAAATGTACTACCTTTGCGATATAATATAGATAGCAAAATAAGGTGTAGTTATGCGTAAACTCAAGGTAACAGAATTGAATAGAATAAGTGTTGAAGAGTTTAAGGAAGCTAAAAAATTACCTTTAGTGGTGGTTCTTGATAATGTACGAAGTGTCTATAATGTAGGTAGTGTATTTCGTACTTGTGATGCTTTTCGTATTGAGAGTATTTATCTTTGTGGCATTACAGCACAACCACCTCAGGTAGAATTACATAAAACTGCTTTGGGAGCAGAATTTACAGTTGATTGGCAATACTATAAAGATACTTGTGATGCAGTCAAGGCATTACATGAACAGAATTACATTGTTTATTCAGTAGAGCAAGCTGAAGGTAGTACTATGCTTCAGAATCTACAATTGGATAAGTCTAAAAAATATGCCATTGTGATGGGTCATGAAGTAAAAGGAGTGCAGCAAGAAGTTGTGGATATGAGTGATGGTTGCATAGAAATACCGCAATATGGTACCAAACATTCTCTGAATGTTAGTGTTACTACTGGCATCGTAATTTGGGATTTATTCAAGAAACTAAGATAATAACCTTAAATCTATGATATGATGAAAACAAGAATCTTTTTGGCTTTGTGCTTTGTGTGCTTGATGGTTAAAGCACAAGATAGAGCAGATCAGCAACATCTTTCTAACCCTAATTCTTTCTCTATGATATTGTTGGGTGATCCTCAGGGATATACCAAGTATGATATCAACCAACCTCTATATGAACTCACTACTGTTTGGTGTGCCGATAATATTGATAATTTGAATATTAAGGCTGTATTGGTTACTGGTGATATGGTGGAGCAGAATGAGAATATAGTTCGTAATCGTAAGATGTTGAACCAAACCAGTCGCCAAATGTGGGAATGGGCTTCTCATTGTATGGCCCGTTTGGACAATAAAGTGCCTTATATCATTGCAACAGGTAATCATGAATATGGATATGTGCGTGGTGATGAAGGATTTACACATTTCCCTGAATATTTCCCCATTGAAAGAAACTCCAAATGGATGGATTGTGTGGTCGCTGCTTTTCCTAATCGTGAGGGTAAGGTTTCTTTGGAAAATGCTGCTTATGAGTTTGAAGATGAACATTGGGGCAAGATTTTGGTGATTGCTGCAGAATGGGCTCCTCGCGATGAAGTGTTGAATTGGGCAAAAGGTTTGGTAGATAGTGAACAATATAAAGACCATACAGTTATTTTCATTACCCATTCTTTCTTGCGTGAGCGTACTGCTAATCGTACAAGCAACGAGAATTACAAGATTCAACCTCGCAATTATGGTCAGGAGATTTGGGACAAGTTAATCTATCCTTGCAAGAATATCCGTCTGGTACTTTGTGGGCACACAGGTGTTCCAGGTGATTTTGAAGACTCAGTAGCTTATCGTAATGATAAAAATTCTACTGGAAAGACTGTTCATCAAATGATGTTCAATGTGCAAATCCTTGGTGGAGGATGGGAAGGCAATGGTGGTGATGGATGGCTTCGCATCCTGGAGTTTTTGCCTGATGGTAAAACCATTAAGGTAAATACCTATTCCCCTTTATTTGGGATTTCTCCTACCACAAAACATTTGGCTCATCGTACGGCTCCTTTCGATCAGTTCGATATGGTGATAGAGAAATAAGCTTTTTACAAAGTAACCAAATTGTAACCTCATCCCCAAAATTTATTTTGGGGATTTTTTGTAATTTTGCTTAGCAAACAAGCTAAACAAGTAATATTATGACAATTAACTTAGTATTCAAACTACTTGGCTCACTTTCATTACTCATTTTTGGAATGAAAATGATGAGTGAGTCTTTACAAAAACTTACAGGATCCAGTCTTCGTCATACTCTTGCTAAAATGACTGCCAACCGTTTTACTGGTATGCTGACAGGTGCATTTGTTACATGTGCCGTTCAGTCATCTTCAGCAACTACTGTTATGACAGTTTCATTTGTATCTGCAGGAATGTTGACTTTGGCTCAAGCCATTTCCATTATTATGGGAGCTAATATTGGAACAACACTCACTGCCTGGATAATGTCTTTTGGTTATAATTTCGATCTATCCAATGTGGTGTTTCCATCTTTCCTGATAGGAATGGTGTTGATTTATAAACAACGCCATAATGTAGTAGGGGATTTGCTTTTCGGATTGGGATTTTTGTTTTGGTCATTGGTATTGCTTAGTGATACTGGAAAGAGTATGAATTTGGAACAGAATGCCGATATCATGAATTTCTTTGCTTCATTTGATACCAACAGTTACCTAACTATCATATTATTCTTGGTTGTCGGAACACTGATAACATGTATTGTACAATCTTCAGCTGTTGTTATGGCCATCACCATTTTATTATGTTCTACAGGTGTTTTGCCCATATATTTGGGCATTGCGTTGGTGATGGGTGAGAATATTGGAACCACAGCTACTGCAAATTTAGCTGCTTTGGGAGCTGGCATTGAAGCACGCAGAGCTGCTTTGGCCCATTTGCTATTCAATGTCTTTGGTGTCATTTGGATACTCTGTGTGTTCTATCCGTTTGTTGATATGGTTTGTGGCATAGTTGGCTATGATCCTTCTTTATCTGGTCAAACTGAGCGATTACCTGTTGTTTTGGCCTTGTTCCACACCTGCTTCAATGTGCTTAATACAGCCATTCTCATATCATTCATTCCACAATTGGAGAAAGTGGTTTGTAAATTGTTGCCTAAAGATAATAAAGAGCACAAGACAACTCTTCATTATATCAATGCTGGTTTGATGGCAACTCCAGAAATATCTGTTCTTCAAGCACAAAAGGAAATAGTCCATTTTGCTGAAAGGATGCAGCGAATGTTTGGTATGACGAGAAACTTGCTTGATGAGAAAGATAACAAGGAATTTGATAGGCTATTCGAACGTATTTCCAGATATGAGGAAATAGCTGATAATATGGAGATTGAGATAGCAACATATTTAGGAAAGGTAAGTGAGAAACATTTATCTGATGACACTAAAGGAAAGGTTCGTGATATGCTTCGTCAGATAGGTGAATTGGAATCTATAGGTGATGCTTGTTATAAGATAGCGAGAACCATTCAGCATCGTTTATATGTAAAAGAAGATTTTACCACACAACAATATTCACATCTTTACGAGATGATGAGATTAGTGAATGAATCACTGACCCAAATGTTGGTAGTACTCAGTGGGAGACGAGAAGACCAGACTCTCAATACTTCTCAAGAGATAGAAAAGGATATTAATATACTGCGTGATCAACTGAAATCAGAAAGTATCAATGAATTAAACGAACACAAATCATCATATTTTATAGCAACCTATTATAATGACATCATTGCCGAATGCGAAAAACTTGGCGATTATGTAATGAATGTAGTAGAGTCGCGTTTGGGTAAAACAATCTTGCAGTATAAAGGTTTACAGGTAAATATTGATAAAAAAACGGTTATAGCTGATGGGACAGTTGTAAGTCTCACACGCACAGAATTCGAACTTATATGTTTGTTGCTTTCAAGCAAAGGACAAGTATTCTCCAGACAACAGTTGATGGATAGTCTTTGGAGAGGGGTTATAGTCACTGACCGTACGGTGGATGTGAATATTACTCGTTTACGTAAGAAGCTCGGTTTTTATGCACAGAACATAGCCAATCGTCAAGGTTATGGTTATTACTTTGATGATACAATCTGATTGTTACCATTAATCAAAAATCGTGTAGTGGAAGAGGACTTGTCAACAGGAGAAAAAATACCCGATGACCGCATGGAATTCCTGCATTTCCGCAAAGAAAATGGTAAACTTGTAGTCTTTGAAGTTTTTGTCAGTTGAACTTAGGGTGAACAAAAGAAATGTGAATTCTGGTCCTTATAAAGGGCATACAATTACTGTAGAAGATATAAGATTATCTCCTGGAGATCCACTCTATACCTGCCCATTCTCCACCAGAATGATAACTCTTTCTGTTAGGGCATCATCGCCTTCTGGGTCATAGTGCTTCTTTAAACTAAATCCGAATAAAGAAGCAAAGACCTGATAGGTGGTGGCACGGAAAGATCCAAGGAAAGCCTTAACCAACTCGTAGGTAGTTTGATTGCTTTGACGATCGATAAGACGAATTAGTAGTTTACCTTGTCGTGTGGTGAGTTTCTTCAAGCGAGGGGTATATTGCTGTTTGATGCCTTTTTCAAGGTCTTTGATGTGGCGCTTGCGTTCTTTCTCGTTGGGTATGGTTTGCAGATATTCGTAAGTCTCAATAATGGCAGAATTCACTTCATTGGCTATGGGCAACACCTTTTTTACGTCTCGAATCAAACGTTGGTATTGTTCGTAATCTTTTTTCTTCTTGAACTGAAGTTCCTTGAATATATGCACTGTTCGCAGCTGAATCCAAGGGATAGTGTCGCCTTCATAAACGAAGCCTCGGGTAATATACATTTGTCCCGACTGGTTGGTGTTTGTGTCTTGTGCCAGGCCAGTGAGCTGTATGCAGAAATTCAGTGCTAGAAATAATATGGCGCATCTACGAATCATATCACAAAAATAGATTTATCTGCAATATGTTGTATTTTTTAGGGCAAAATATAAGGTAGAATTAACTATTTTACTTACTTTTGTAGGCAAAATTATTTAATTTTAAAATTCATTCATAACGATAATGAAGACTTTTATATTCTATTTGACGGCATTCTTTCTTTGCCTGCCTACAATGCTCAAGGCGCAGGAAATCAACTTACTTTTAGAAGAACAATTGGAAGAGATGTTAGCCGATGATGAGTCGGCCAATTTCGATGAGTTGTTGGAAGAACTCTCTCAACCCATTGACCTTAACACGGCTACCAAGGAACAATTGGAACGATTGCCTTTCCTTTCTGAGTTACAAATTGAAAACATTTTGGCGTATATCTATATACATGGGCAGATGCAGACGGTGTATGAACTGCAATTAGTGGAGGATATGGATAGACGTACCATACAATTGTTACTACCTTTTGTTCAGGTGAATGCCCCAACCCAAGAGAAACATTTTCCCAAAGTGAGGAATATTGCCAAACGTGGCAAACATGAGGTGCTTAGTAGGCTCGATATTCCTTTCTATACTCGAAAAGGTTATGAAAAAAACTATCTGGGTACTCCTCAATACCACTCTTTGCGCTATCAATTTGATTATAGTGACTATGTGCAAGCTGGTTTTACGGCAGAGAAAGACGCTGGTGAGCCTTTATTCAAGCAACATAACAAACAAGGCTATGATCACTATGGTTTTTATGTTTTGCTTAGAAATATGGGAAGAATAAAGGCATTGGCTTTGGGCGATTATAAGTTGTCGTTTGGTCAGGGTTTGACAATAGCTAGTGGTTTTCGATTGGGAAAAGGCTATTCGTTGGCTACTGCTGAAACTCGAGCAACTGGCATCCGCAAGCACGCTTCTTTCGATGAAATCGGTTATTTTCGTGGGGTAGCTACAACAATAGCCTTATTGAAGGGGTTCGACTTATCAGCTTTTTATTCTTTCAGGAAGATGGATGGCATCATCAAGAATGAGATGATTACTTCTATCACAACCACGGGATTGCATCGCACTCAAACAGAGGCCAATAGGAAAGGAGTGTTGAACATGCAGGTGGCAGGTGGGCATTTAAACTATCATCAGAATCGTTTCGATGTGGGGATAACAGGATTATGGTATGGTTTCGATAAGGAGTATATGCCTCGTATCTCAGGCTATGCCGAATACAACTTACATGGCAAAGATTTCTATAATTTAGGCATAGATTATCAGCTAAGATTGAGGAAAATAAATTTTGCAGGAGAGGTGGCGAAAGGCAAGCGAGGCTGGGCGATGTTGAATCGCATAATATACCAACCTTCACAGAACTACAAATTCATGATGGTACATCGTTATTATCGTCACGATTATTGGGCTTATTTTGCCAATGCTTTTAATGATGGAGGGAGTGTACAAAACGAAAATGGCTGGTATATAGCGACTGAGGCTTCTCCATTGGCACATTTCCGCTTCTTTGGCTCAGTAGATTTATTCTCACACCCTTGGAAAAAGTACCGAATTAGTAAGTCCTCCAAAGGTTTTGAGGGTCGATTGAGAGTAGAATGGTTACCCACTTCTCAACTTTCCATGTTTGTGAACTATCGCTATAAACATAAAGAGCGTGATGTTACGGGTATGAATGGCGAACTGACTTTACCTACCTATCACCATCAAGCTAGGTACAGACTGAGTTACCAGATTGATAAGTTTTTGTTGCGTACTACAGCTGATTTCAATGTGTTTACCCAACAGCAACATAGTTATGGATGGCAAGTCACTCAATTGGCAGGGATTGAGTGGTGGAAAATCAAATTTCACTTGCAGGGCACCTATTTTCATACTGATGATTATGATTCACGTGTGTATGGCTATGAGAAGGGATTGCTCTACACCTTCTATTCTCCTTCATTTAGTGGCGAGGGTTTGCGCTATTCTTTGCATTTTCGTCTTGATTTAGGAAAGACACTGATGTTAATCGCCAAGTTCGGACATACGCACTATTTAGATAGAGACATTATCAGCTCAGGCAATGACCAAATAGCTGGAAGTAACAAGTGTGACCTCCAACTACAAGCACGTCTAAAGTTTTAAACTTATTTCCCTTTTAAAATGCGTTTGATATCGTTGAGCTTGTTGAGTGCTTCAAGTGGAGTGAGGTTATTTACATCCAAATGAAGTAGTTCGTCTCGTATCTGACAAAGGACTGGATCATCAAGTTGGAAGAAACTCAGTTGGTAGCCATCGGCTTTGCCAATATCGCCTAATGGTTTGGTATCAACACCTTTATCTTGGTTTTTCTCCAACACTTTGAGGATTTCATCAGCACGCTTGACAATACTTTTAGGCATACCTGCTAATTTTGCCACATGGATACCGAATGAGTGTTCACTACCTCCACGAACTAACTTTCGCATAAAAATCACCTTGCCGTCAATTTCCTTGACTGACACGTTATAGTTTTTGATGCGTTCATGGGTCTTCTCCATCTCATTCAACTCATGGTAGTGGGTGGCAAATAGCGTACGGGCACGAGCTTTTTGGTGATTGTGGATAAACTCTACAATTGCCCAGGCAATGCTAATACCGTCATAGGTAGAGGTGCCTCGTCCCAACTCATCAAATAAGACAAGACTTCGAGGCGAGAGGTTGTTCATGATGTCGGATGCTTCCGTCATCTCTACCATAAAGGTAGATTCACCCACTGATATGTTATCACTTGCTCCCACACGTGTGAAGATCTTATCAACTAAACCAATGTGGGCACTCTCTGCAGGAACAAAACTACCAATTTGCGCCATCAGGGTGATAAGGGCAGTCTGGCGTAGCAAAGCAGACTTACCTGCCATATTCGGACCCGTTATAATGATGATTTGCTGATTGTGTGTATCGAGTTCCACATCGTTGGGTATATATTGCTCACCTAATGGCAATTGCTTTTCAATTACGGGATGACGACCCTTGCGAATATCTAGCACATCATCGTCACTGATAACGGGACGGATGTACTTATTGGCTTTAGCCACATTGGCAAAAGATAGCAAGCAGTCAAGCTTTGCTAACAGATTGGCATCCAACTGTATGGCAGGGATAAATTCAGTTAGGCCTAATACTAAGTTATCGTAGAGCTGTTGCTCAAGCACTAGGATCTTGTCTTCAGCCCCCAAGATCTTCTCTTCGTATTCTTTGAGTTCTTCTGTGATGTATCGTTCAGCATTTACCAGTGTTTGCTTCCTGATCCATTCAGCTGGTACCTTATCCTTATGTGCATTGCGTACCTCAATATAATAGCCAAACACATTATTGTAACCCACTTTCAGTGAAGTAATACCTGTTGTTTCACTTTCACGTTGTTGTACTTGCAAGAGGTAATCTTTGCCAGAATAGGCAATTTGACGCAACTCGTCTAACTCAGCATTGAAGCCAGTCTTTATCACCCCTCCCTTATTGACTTGTAAAGGAGGGTCATTGTTGATTTCTCGTTCAATTCTTTCTCTAATAGAAAGGCAGACATTGAGTTGTTCGCCTATATGGTTGATGATAGGATTATTCGCTTCCAAGCAAGCATTTCGTATAGGCTCAATGGCGTATAGGGCTGTTTTGAGTGCCACTACCTCGCGAGGTGTCACTCTACCAACGGCTACTTTAGAGATAATACGCTCTAAGTCGCCAATAAGATGTAATTGTTCTTCTATCAGTTCCTTGAACGCTGGTTCACGGAAGAAATATTCCACTACATCCAAACGTTCGTTGATAGGTGCTACATCTTTCAGTGGAAAAACCAACCAGCGTCTCAGCAATCGGGCACCCATAGGACAGATGGTCTTGTCGATAACATCCAACAAGCTACTACCGCCTTCATTCATACTACCGATTATTTCGAGGTTGCGCACCGTAAATTTGTCGAGCCTTACGAAACGTTCTTCTTCAATACGAGCTAATGAGGTGATGTGTCCAATCTGTGTATGTTGTGTCATCGTAAGGTATTGCAGGATGGCACCACTAGCAGTAATGCCGTTCTTCAGGTGGTTCACACCAAAGCCTTTAAGAGTTTTCACCTCAAAGTGTTCCAAAAGTTTTTCACGGCAAGTGTTCTCATTGAAGGCCCAATCATCGAGTTGGAAAGTATAGTATCGGGTGCCAAACCACTGTTCAAAAGTTTCACGTTTACCACGTTCAAACAATATTTCTTTAGGGGCAAAGTTGCTCAACAGTTTGTCAATATATTCTGTGTCACCCTCTGCCGTAAGAAATTCACCTGTTGAAATATCCAAAAAAGCAATACCCATGTTTTGTTTACCGAAGTGTACTGCACACAGGAAATTGTTTTCTTTATAACTGAGCACATTATCATTGATGGCCACACCAGGAGTAACGAGTTCGGTGATGCCTCGCTTTACCAGTTTCTTGGTTAATTTGGGGTCTTCTAATTGATCACAGATTGCCACACGTTTACCAGCTCTGATGAGTTTGGGCAAATAAGTGTCAAGAGCATGATAGGGGAAGCCTGCCATTTCAATGGTTTTCCCTTTTCCGTTGGCACGTTTAGTAAGGGTGATGCCCAAAATATCAGCTGCCTCTACGGCATCTGTCGAATAGGTTTCGTAGAAGTCACCACAACGAAATAGCATAAGGGCATCGGGGTTTTTGGCCTTCAGTCCTAAAAACTGCTTCATCATGGGTGTCATTTCAATATCTGTGTTCACTGCTCTCTTATTTTTATGGAGCAAAGATAGTTATTTTTCTCTATCATACCAAGTTTTAAATAATGTAATCAAAGAGTCTGAGATTATTGTTAAAATCTTAACAAATACATATAGAATACTAAAACATGTTATAAAACACGTTTTATGGTGCCAATAATTTGCTGATTTGTCAGAATTCTGTACCTTTGCATTGTGTTTTTCATAGTATTAGATTTAAGGTTAATAAGGATTGGAGTACGGGATGTACTCCTTTTTCTTTTTTATGAGAACAAGTAATACCAATTATTAGTATCTTCGCAAACGAAAATATAACTATTGGCTTATGACTGTAATATATCCATCTCCTATATTTGGCCCTGTTCATTCCAGACGACTGGGTGTATCTTTGGGCATCAACCTCTTGCCAGCTGATGGCAAGGTATGTTCATTTGATTGTATATATTGTGAATGTGGCTTCAATGCTGACCATCGTGCTAAAAAACCGATGCCTACACGTGAAGAAGTAAAAGATGCTTTGGAGGCTAAGTTACAAAATATGCAGGCAAATGGTCCTGCACCTGATGTTTTGACCTTTGCCGGCAATGGAGAGCCTACTATGCATCCCCATTTCCCTGAAATCATTGCAGATACACTTGAATTACGTGACAAGTATTTTCCACAAGCAAAAGTGAGCGTGTTGAGTAATGCTACAATGATTACCAAGCCTACGGTTCGAGAGGCTTTAGCAAAGGTGGACAACAACATCCTGAAGTTGGATACTATTGATATGGATTATATTCACCTGACTGACAGACCTGTGGGTAAGTATTCTGTGGAGAATATCATAGAGAACATGAAGGCTTTTGAAGGGCAATGTATCATACAGACCATGTTTATGAAAGGCACCTACTTGGGTAAAGATGTGGATAACACGTCAGATAATTTTGTTTTGCCTTGGTTGGAACAAGTGATTGCTATAGCTCCTCGCCAAGTAATGATTTATACGATTGACAGAGAGACACCTGCCCATGACTTGAAGAAAGCTACCCATGAGGAATTAGATAGAATAGGGGAGTTAGTGCGACAAGCAGGAATTCCTTGTTCTGTGTCTTATTAAATAATATGGGTGTGCCAAGAATGACACACCCTTATTTATTCTATGAATATTACTATCAGAAGTTGATAGTAAACGAGCCACCTATAGTGATGTAGTGCAGTTTTTTCTCCCTAACAAATGATAACCCATTTAAGTCAGTACCCATTCCAATGTAAAGCTGATCCATATTAGGGGTCGCCAAATCCAAATAGCGGTATGGCTCATAGTCTAATGTAAAAGATTTTCTTGAATAATCGTAATCGCAGAATAACTTCCATGAGAAATTAGACTTATATCGATAATTGATTGAGATGCCTGTGCCATAGGTAGTGCTGTTCTTGCCTCCCATCGTCAAAATATTCCAAGTAGCACTATAATTAACATCGGTAGAATTAAACTTAGTAATTTCAAGACTTGTAGGTTTACCATCTTCTACATTCATCCTATAACCTATATCTTTTATATTACCTTTATAAGTAGCATCGATTTCAAGTTCTTGATTAATACTACGTCCAATGAGGAATTTAGTTCCTATGGAGAAACGTTTACTTAAAGGCAAGTTGAAAAAGAGACCAAAACTAGCAGCAAACTCACTCAAATGATCACTTTCTACTGTGAAGTTCACATCCGTTACTAAATCCTTGCCGTTGTTTATCAGCATTTCCTTCGTTGCAATAAACTCTGGGGTTGTATCTGTCCATCCGTTTGTCTCCTTTAGAAATGACATCAAGTCATTAGACAATTCAGCATTCGCCTCATCTGGTTTGCTAGATAAGACGTCCCAATTCTTGGCAGGCATAGTGCGCACACGTAGACGACCTCCAATACCCACATATTTGTTGAAAAAGTAGGCACCTTCAGCATCCACAGTAGTGGCTGAACGAAAATCCACTTTAATAATATCTTCTTTCATATTCTCTAGGCCTTCGTACTTAAGATCAGCCAAGCTAAATCCAACGCTTTTGGATCCAAGTCCTACACCCATAGATATGGAGAAGAAAGAAGGGCTATCGAAGTTACCTTCCAAATCATTTCGAAGTAAGCCTTTGCCCTTGAATATAAGGTCTGCCAATGCATAACCTAACTCACCGGCAAAGATACCGATACCAGCACCTGACATCACATCGCTTACCCAGTGGCGGTTGTTTAGCACTCTCATTACACCTGTTGCTGTAGCAATACCATAACCTGCGACAGAGAACCAAGGAGAACGAGTCAAACCATACTCCTTGTGCAACACTGTGGCACCTACGAATGAGTTAGCAGTATGGCCAGAAGGCCATGAGTTAGCAGTAGAGCCATCTGGACGCATTTCTTTAGCAGAATATTTGATGGTATTTACCAATGCACCCATCACACCATATGACAGACCAGCACTTACTAAGAAGCGAGTCCAATTACTACGACCTTCATAGCCGAATATCTTTAAACCCAATGTCATCGCAGGGCCAAAGTACTGAGAATAGTCATCGATAGAGCTTTTGAAATGGGTGAGCAAACGGGTATTGGGATGCCATTCATCATTATAGTTCTGGCGGAATGCATTTTTCTCACTCTTGAGTATGATACCACCAATAAACAGAGGTACACCTACAAAAGTCATGTCATCCATAAACTTGTAGGGCTTTACGCCAGGATTTGTCTTCATCCTCTTGAAGGCCTCGTGTGTGGCTTGGGTATTCACTGCATTGGCTGATGCAACTTTAGGCATTTCGCCTAACCTCATCTTTGGAGCTGGTTTTGTGGATATGGTAAGGTTATAGTTCCATTCTGGCATATCTACCTTCAATGGCTCGGTATTATAGCGTCCGATAATATTGTTAGCGGAGGTTGTCATGCATACCAGCACCATCAAAATCAGTGTTGTGAGGTGTTTCATAATACATCTATATTAATATTCTTTTACAAAGATATGATATTTTTTACAAATAATCACAAATTGTTATGTAAAAAAAAATTATATGAGTTAGTTGTACCATCGCCAGTCTCCTGTTTCATAGCGACTCTCTACGATATCTTCAATATTGTCTGGCAAATTCGGGAAGAAGTCCATACCTGTTTTTTTCTCGATTTCATCGATGGAATAAGCCTTGTAAGGTCTATCGGAACCATTGTTTTCAAAGATATAGCCGATGGCACGAGCAGGCTTAGTACTTGTAATCAAAATCACCTTGAAAAATTGCTCAGGCACGATAATATCATGATCCTTGCCAATCTTCTTGCCTTTGCGCTTGTCGATGATGGGGCCACAAACGATATATACTTCCCCATATCGACTTGCCCAACGGCGACAGGCAATTTCCAAATCATTCCACTTGCCTGTATTCAGTTCGTGGTTTTGCGGACACATATTGCTCATCAGGAAACAATCATCCATTGCTTTGGAGCTGAAGTGATTATCACCAGCAGGACACATATGTCCTCTGTCGTAGCCAGAGCCAGAGTAATCCCACGGTTCTACCTGGTTGTCTTTAGGCAATTCGGTATCTACCACAAACTCATCTTTCCGATTGTTCTTGCCTCTCGTTTCGCTCTTGTTCAACTCCCAAGCTACCCAGTTGGGCAAGTTCCAGTTGCGATTATAGGAAACGGTATAGTTGCTTCGTTTCATAATCTTTTCAGAACGGTCTTTCAACTTGGCAGGTATCTCCAAGTTAATGGCATTGATCATCGTTTCACCTTGTATCTCTGCCTGTGTAGAACGAGCTTCTGTTTGTGTCGTAGCTTCTTGGAAGTCAATCTCCGTAGAGGTTTGTGGTTGGTTTTCCACTATCACCTCTTGCTTAGAAGGCTCATTGACAGCCTTTTTGTCATCCAGCTGTTTACTGATAGGAAAATAAGAGAGCAATGCAGCTAGGATAACGGCAAACGCCGACCCTGCATATTTAGTGGTATTTTGTTTTTTCTTCTTACCCATGTTTTTCTGATATTTTGACGCAAAAATAAAGAAAAAGAATTATATTTGCCAAAAGTACTAACTAAATTCATTAATACTATGGCTAAAAGCGTAAAAGGCACACAGACTGAGAAGAATCTGCTCACATCGTTTGCTGGTGAGAGTCAGGCTCGTAACAGATATACATTCTTTGCAAGTGCCGCAAAGAAGGAAGGTTTTGAACAGATAGCTGCTATCTTCCTGGAAACAGCAGAACAAGAGAAAGAGCATGCAAAACGTATGTTCAAGTTTTTAGAAGGCGGTAATGTTGAGATTACTGCATCTTTCCCTGCAGGTGTAATTGGAAGAACACTTGATAATTTGCAGGCAGCTGTTGCTGGTGAGCATGAAGAATGGGCAGAGGCTTATCCTCATTTTGCTGAAGTGGCCGATGCAGAAGGTTTCCCTGAAATAGCTGAGATGTATCGTCGTATCGCCATTGCTGAGAAGGGGCATGAAGAGCGTTACTTTGCTTTTGTGAAGAATATCGAAGCAGCTAAGGTTTTCGCAAAGGACGATGAGGTGGTATGGCAGTGCCGTAATTGTGGTTACATCCATGTGGGAAAGGAAGCCCCAGAGGTTTGTCCTGCTTGCAACCATCCACAAGCTTACTTCGAAATCAAGAAAGAAAACTTTTAAGTAATTGCGTTTTTGAAACTATTTTTCCCTGTATTCTTGGGGTGAAAGCCCCATGAGTCTTCGGAAATATTTACAAAAGAAGCTGGGATTGGCAAAGTTCAATTCATTGCTAATCTCAGCTATTGTTTTGTCTGTATGTTTTAAAAGCACTTGTGCATCCGTTATCACTGCTTTATCTATCCATTCTTTGGCCGTTTTCCCACTTTCTTGTTTTATAATGGTCCCAATATAACGCTGTGAAAGACAGAGTTTGTTGGCATAGAATGACAATTGACGCTCTTGGTGGCTATATTGGTTCACAAGCCGAATAAACTGGCTGAATAGTTCATGGCTATGAGTTGCATTTTGAGGATGCTGGTTCATTTTTTTATCTTGTAGGTTATTAACAAAATGAAGCAATGCAGCAAAAATGCTACCAACCACTTCATAGCAAAAATCCTTTTGATGCATAATCTTCCAAGCTGCTTGCAATAGGTTTTCTATTATGGCCACCTCATCATCAGAAGCATGTACAAAGAGCTCTGAATATTGGTTTATCAAAGGGATACCTTGACGAGAGCCGAACGAAGCTGTAAGCATATAATCACTCAGGCTGATGCCAGCCAATTCAAAATCATCGCTTATATTATTGATTTCAATGATACCACCCCGATTTAGGAAAATGATAGTATTTGGGGTTAGGTGCATTGGTATTAGGTTAAAGGTATAATCGGCTTCCCCTTTTCGGATATAACCGATTCGAGCTTCTTCTAACATTAGGGGAGCATGGAAAGGTATTAGGCTTCCTATTTTATCTTTACCGCCAGCTAATAGCACGGTCACGTTGTCATTAAGAAATGCGTGCGACGGATTGGGCCCTACGATTTTGCGTAGTGTCTCAAAATTATATCTTTCAATTTGCTTATCCATACATAACAGGTTAAAGTGGTGAACAAAGTTAACACAAAATAATCTATTAGGATAATTATTACTGGATAATCGTACAAAAAGAACATAATATTAATAATTTAGATTGTGTATTTGTTTAAAAGATGTCCTATCTTTGCAACTAGTAACATAAACAAAAGCAAAATGAAGAAAGCTGTCTTTTTTATAGTGATGATGGTGCAGACCTCAACATTGCTTGCCCAGCTTACTCTTGAGGTTTGCCAGCAAAAAGCACAAGATAACTATCCTGCCATCCGTCAGTATGATCTTATTGAGCAGAGTCGTAATTTCACACTTACCAATGCTGCTACAGCCTATCTGCCTCAAATAAGTGTGAGTGCATCTGGCATTTGGCATAGCGACATCATTAAGTCTTCGCAAATGCCGTTAGATATTAAAAATACGATGGCCGTTGCTTCGGTAATGGTTAATCAAACTATCTATGATGGGGGCGTTATTGCTGCTAACAGAAATTTGGCAAGGGCTCAGGCTGATGTGGATAAGCGCCAGACGGACATTACGTTGTATAATGTGCGTGATCGTATCCAGCAACTATATTTTGGCATCTTACTACTTGACGAGCGCATGAAGCAAAACCAGCTTTTGCAGGAAGATTTGAATATCAGCATGAAGAGTGTGGAAAGTCTCCGAAATGGTGGCCTTGCCAATCAGTGCGATTTGGATGCCATTTACGTTCAGTTGATAAAAGTACAACAGCAGGAGAGTAGCTTACAGATCCAACGTCGCTCTTTCCTTAGTATGCTAGGTCTTTTTATGGGTGAAGAACTCAGTGAGTCAACTATCTTGAACACTCCATCTGCTGATATACCTGACTATCAAGTCAATCGTCCTGAACTACAGCTATATGACTCCCAACAGCAATTCGTTGATGCCCAACGTAAACAAATTAATAGTCGCCTCATACCTAAAGTGGGAGCCTTTGGAGTAGGGATGTTAAATACAGGTATTGGAAACATGATAAAAAAAGATTTATTTGCAGCTGGGTTGTCAGTGAGTTGGAATATCAGTGCTCTTTATACACGCAAGAACGACCTACGTCAATTGGATGTAAAACGTCAACAGATAGATATCAATAGGGAAATGTTCCTTTTTAATACGAACTTACAAAGAACAAATGAAGAAGGAAGCCTGCGTGATTTGAGGGAGCAAATCAATAGAGATGATGAGATTATTCGCTTAAGTGAAAATATCCGTCAAGCTACAGAGAAGAAAGTGGAAGGGGGAACTGAATCTGTTAACGAGCTATTGCGTACTATTAATGCAGTAAGCGAAGCTCGACAACAACAAGCTTTGCATCGGATCCAGTTGTTGCAGGCAACTTATCAGCTCAAGCACTTATTAGGGAATTAGGAATTAGAACTTATAGATATTTAGTTATTATGAAGAAGTATTTCGTAATCTTAGCCGTAATATTGACAGCTTGTAGTGGAAACCAAAAGGACTTTGATGCTACAGGAACGTTTGAGGCAACGGAAATAACTGTATCTGCAGAACAAAACGGAAGGTTACTATCTTTCAACCTGACGGAAGGCATGACACTCAACGCATTGCAACAAGTAGGTTTGATAGATACGGTGCAGTTGGCATTACAGGCAAAAGCTTTAAGTGCGACTAAAGAGAGTATTGCTAATCAGCGTCCTGATTTGACTAAACAGATTGCTGCAACTCGTCAACAATTAGTGAAAGCAGAAATGGAACAGCAACGTTTTGAGAATTTGGTGAAGAACAATGCAGCTAACCAAAAACAATTGGATGATGCCGTGAGTGCTGTGGATGTTTTGAAAAGGCAATTAGAGGCGCAAATATCAGCTCTCAGCAACACAACTCAAAGCTTAAATAGCCAGATGAACGCAACTGATATCCAGCGTTTACAAGTACTTGATCAATTACAGAAATGCCATATATCTGCCCCTATTAATGGAATAGTTTTAAACAAATACACTGAACAAGGCGAATTTGTCACCATTGGTAAACCATTGTTTAAAATGGCAGATATAGAGAATATGTATTTGCGGGCATATATCACTTCTTCACAACTTGCAAGAGTAAAAATTGGACAAGATGTCAAGGTTTTTGCCGATTTCGGAGGTGGCGACCGTAAAGAGTATCAGGGTGTAGTTACATGGATTTCAGAACAGTCTGAGTTTACTCCAAAGACTATCCTGACCAATGATGAGCGTGCTGACTTAGTCTATGCTGTCAAGGTTGCCGTAAAGAACGATGGAATTATTAAGATTGGCATGTACGGAGAAGTTAGAATTAATGACTAGGATTTAGGAGTAATTAGTCTGCTTATGTATGCAGTAGAGGTAAACAAGGTGAAGAAGCACTATGGCAAGGTATGTGCCTTAAATGATGTGTCTTTTACTGTCTCGAGGGGTGAGGTCTTCGGACTCATTGGCCCTGATGGAGCAGGAAAGACAACGCTTTACCGGTTGCTGACCACCTTGTTACTTCCTGAAGAAGGATGGCTGAAGATAGGTGGCCTTGATACGGTGAATGATATGAAGGAGATTCGTAAATGTGTTGGCTACATGCCAGGCAAGTTCTCTCTCTACCAAGATCTCACTGTTGAGGAGAATTTGAAGTTCTTCGCTACACTCTTTGGCACTACCATCGAAGAGGGTTATGACTCCATTAAGGTTATCTATTCACAGATTGAGCGATTTAAGAACCGCAAGGCAGGTGCTTTATCTGGGGGTATGAAACAGAAGTTGGCTCTATCATGTGCTTTGGTTCATAGTCCAAGTGTGCTCTTCCTTGATGAACCCACCACTGGTGTTGATCCTGTCAGCCGTAAAGAGTTCTGGGAGATGCTGGGCACCTTAAAAGAGCGAGGCATCACCATCATAGCCTCTACACCATACCTTGATGAGGTACGTTGTTGCGATCGTGTGGCCTTTCTTGATCATGGTGCCATTCGTGGAATTGGCACTCCTGAGGTGATTCTCAATCAATTCAAGGATATCTTCAATCCTCCTGGCCTACAACACAATAAGACCTCAGAAGTGATGGGGAAGAATGTGATTGAAGTCTCCCATTTGGTAAAGGCATTTGGTAGTTTCCACGCAGTTGACGACATCAGTTTCTCTGTAAAGAGAGGTGAAATCTTTGGTTTCCTGGGCGCTAATGGTGCTGGTAAAACAACTGCAATGCGTATGTTGACAGGTCTTTCTCAACCCACAAGTGGTACGGGCACTGTTGTGGGTTATGACATACGTACTCAATACGAGGATATTAAGAAAAATATCGGGTATATGAGTCAGAAATTTTCGTTATATGAGGACCTAACTATAGCCGAAAACATCCGCCTATTTGCAGGTATTTATGGCATGAGCGATGATGAGATCAATAGTAAGACGGATGAATTGCTCGAAAAGCTGCTTTTTACAGAACATAAGGACGATATTGTAGCGTCTCTTCCTTTGGGATGGAAGCAGAAACTGGCATTCTCAGTCAGCATTTTCCACGAACCTGGCATCGTATTCTTGGATGAGCCGACTGGTGGGGTTGATCCTGCAACGCGTCGTCAATTTTGGGAACTAATATACGATGCTTCTCAAAGAGGTATCACTGTGTTTGTAACTACTCATTATATGGATGAGGCAGAATATTGCGACCGTATCTCCATCATGGTGGATGGCAAAATCAAAGGAATGGGAACACCTGATGAACTGAAACATATGTTTAACCAGCCAGATATGGATCATGTTTTCACCTACCTGGCTCGTCAGGCAAAAAGAATGGGAGATTAATGTAATGAAGCTATTTTTCTCATTCATATTAAAAGAGGCAAAACACATTTTGCGTGATAACCGTACTATGCTGATCTTGTTTGGTATGCCTATTGCTCTGATGCTGCTTTTTGGTTTTGCCATCACAACAGATGTGAGAAATGTGCGTACAGTAGTTGTCACTTCTTCCATGGATTATCAAACACAGCAAGTTATCGAAAGGCTCAATGCTTCTGAATATTTCGTTATCGTTACCACCGTTCCTTCACCACTAGAAGCTGAGCGACTAATTCGTAACCAAAAGGCAGATATGGCTATTGTTTTTGGGACAGATTATGCCACTAAAGGCTCAGGCATCCAGCTAATAGTGGATGGTTGCGACCCCAATATGGCACAGCAATGGACTACTTATGCTCAGCAAACCATATTAGCAAATTCACCTTTAGTAGCGAATGTAGGAGAGGGAGTAGTTACTGTGGTCAATTTGAAATTGTTGTATAACCCTCAAATGCGTTCTGCCTACAATTTTGTTCCTGCTATCATGGGCATGTTGCTGATGCTGGTGTGTGCTATGATGACATCCATCTCCATCGTTCGCGAGAAAGAACGTGGTACAATGGAGGTATTGCTTGTTTCTCCCGTCAAGCCTTTGATGATTATTATTTCTAAGGCTATCCCTTATTTGGTTTTAGCATTCTTTATCCTTACCTGCATCCTCTTGATGGCTCGTTTTGTCTTGGATGTCCCCTTGCAGGGTTCTATAATTTGGATTTATGTTTTATCTACTATATATATATTGTTGGCATTATCCCTGGGTCTACTCATCTCGAATATAGCGCAGACTCAGTTGGTGGCATTGCTGATGTCGGCAATGGTATTGTTGCTGCCTATTGTCATGCTTTCTGGTATGTTGTTTCCAATAGAGAGTATGCCTCAAATTTTGCAGTGGATTTCTGCTGTTATACCCCCTCGATATTATATTCAGGCTATGCGCAAGTTGATGATTATGGGTGTAGGTATTCAGGAGGTAGCCAAAGAGTTGTTCATTCTCCTTGGATTTACCATAGCCCTTTTGGGATTGGCCTTAGCTAAATTCAAACAACGACTTGAATAATATGACGCTGAAATATCTCATACATAAAGAGTTTTTGCAGATTAGGCGCAATAGTTTCCTGCCTCGTCTTATTTTTGTCTTCCCCATCATGATTATGTGTGTGATGCCGTGGGTAATGAATATGGAGGTCAAGAATATTGTAGTGGATGTGGTAGATAACGACCGAAGTATGCTATCCCAGCAATTGGTTCATAAGGTAGAATCCAGTAACTATTTCATCTTTAATGGGCAGAAATCTTCTTATGATGAGGCTTTAAAAGAAATCGAGCATACCCAGACTGATGTGGTGCTGGTCATCCCTCCTGATTACGAAAAAGATATGACTAATGGCCAGATGCCCCAGGTTCTCATTGCTGCCAATGCCGTTAATGGAACAAAAGGTTCCATGGGCTCTGTCTACTTATCACAAATTGTAGCATCTAATAGCAGAAGTATTTGGTCTACAAGCAAAAATAGTCAATCATCCACGAAAGTCTTATCGCTCTACAATAAAAACCAGAACTACAAAGTTTTCATGATTCCAGCATTGATGGCAATCTTGATGATGATGCTCTGTGGATTCCTCCCTGCCCTCAACATTGTGGGAGAAAAAGAAGCGGGTACTATCGAGCAAATGAATGTAACTCCTGTCAGGAAGTGGGAATTTATTTTGGCCAAGCTGATACCTTATTGGCTCATAGCCATCTTCGTCATGACAGTATGCTTCTTGTTGGCATGGCTTGTCTATGGCATTACTTGCCAAGGTAACCTTGCTTTGGTTTATCTCATTGCCATGCTGCTGGCCTTATTCTGGAGCTCATTTGGACTTATCGTTTCCAATTATAGCGACACCATGCAGCAAGCCATCTTCGTCATGTGGTTCTTTGTAGTGTGTATGATGTTGCTCAGTGGCCTCTTTACTCCTACTCGTTCTATGCCAACTTGGGCCTATCTGACTACCTATATCAATCCCATGCATTATTTTATCGATGCAATCCGCACTGTCTTTATCCGTGGGGGCGATTTTCATAGTATATATCACCAAGTCCTTGCCCTTGCCTGTATAGCCATCTCCATGGGTGGATGGGCCATACTGAGCTATCGTAAAAATAGTTGATGATATTTAACCAATCCATCTAAAGGAGCTCTTTCTATGGTACCGATAGTGAATTGGTGGAAGACTGCAACTTTTTCGAGTATCTCACGGAAAAACCAGGCAATAGAACCGCAGAAATGTATGGAGTAATGCTGGTAGTCATATTGAACCAGACAGTGTTTGAATAAAGCATCGAAGTTCGCAAAAATTAGTTGATACACTTTTTCGTCATGGCGATGCTGATAGATAAAAGGTGCAAAGCTGGCCAAGAAACGGTTGGGGTAGGGCTGACGATAGACACTTTCGATGACCTTTCCTGTATCCAAATTGAATGTGTGTTCGAACTCCTCCTTAATTTCTTCTCCTAACAATCCTTTATAGAGCGAGTTGACGAATAGCTTACCCAAAGCGGAACCACTGCCTTCATCGCCTAAGATAAAGCCTAACGAAGATACATTTTTTGTGATTTTTTCTCCATCATAAAAACAAGTATTTGATCCTGTACCCAAAATGCAGGCAATTCCAGCTTCATGACCACACAAAGCACGTGCCACACCCAACATATCGGAGTTGACCTCGCAATGACCTGTTATGTTTATTTTACTTCTCAGTACCCGTTCCATCAGAGGTAT
>JAEEOD010000327.1 GCA_016284115.1 Bacteroidaceae bacterium | reverse complement strand
TCGCTGTACAGATAGAGAAGCAGTGGGGCAGTATTGATGCTTTTAAGGATGAGTTCGTTGCTAAAGGTGTGGGTCTCTTTGGCAGTGGCTGGGTATGGTTCTCTGCTCAAGCTGATGGCACGTTGGTTATTACCCAAGAGCCCTGCGCTTCTAACCCCTTTACTAAGGGATTGAAACCACTGTTGACTTTTGATGTATGGGAACATGCTTATTATCTAGACTACCAGAATCGTCGTGCAGCTCATCTTGCAGAGCTGTGGAAGATAGTGGATTGGAAAGTTGTTGAAGAAAGATACTAAACCCAAGTTTTTTCCTGCGTTTTAGTTTCAGCAGGAGCCAAGTCCTCAATAAGAATTGAAGCCTACATAGTTTTATGCGTTAATTTGTTAGGGATCGATTAGTGCATGAGATGCTGGGTATTCGATACGGAATAGAATTATAATTCTTTTAATGTTGACTTTTTTTGTTGTACTTGTAGTCCTGTTACTACTTGAATTATCCTACTTCAAGATAGCTGGCAAATATAACATTATTGACAAGCCTGATGAATGCTCGTCACACTCGAGAATTGTATTACGAGGTGGGGGTATCATCTTCCTTTTGTCAATAATCGTGTGGGCTGTTGGCATGGGGCTGCAAGGGAATAACATCTCTCTGTATGTGCCTTTCCTAATAGGACTGGTTCTGATAGCTGGGGTGAGTTTTTGGGATGATATCCACTCGCTCTCTGATTTGGTTAGACTTGTCATACAGTTTGTGGCTATGGCACTCCTATTTTTGGAGTATTATATTAATGCATCATGGAGAATGGATAGTTGATAATCAGTGGGCGTTGATTGCCTTAGGAGTTGTAGCTCTTATCGTATTTGTGGGGGCGACGAACATTTACAATTATATGGATGGTATCAATGGGAACACAGCTGGTAATGCTTTAGCAGTTTTGTTCCCATTGTTGTTACTGAATAATGGACTGTCGTTCATTGAGGACAGCTATCTTATCATAGCCATTATAGGTGTATTGGTATTCACTTTCTTCAACTTCAGACCGAAAGGAAAGGCGAAATGTTTTTCCGGTGATGTGGGCAGCATAGGGATTGCGTTTATCATGCTGTTTGCTATTGGGTTGTTGATTGTTCAGACGGGCGATGTAACCTACCTGATCCTATTATTGGTATATGGCGTTGATGGCTGCATGACAATACTTCATCGCATCATGTTGCATGAGAATCTAGGGCAGTCGCATCGTAAGCATGCCTATCAATTGATGGCAAATGAATTGAATATAGGACATGTGAAGGTGTCATTATTCTATATGGCGATACAACTCATTGTTTCGTTAGGTTTTATCTTCCTATGTCCCAATACGATCATAGCTCACTGGATATATCTGATAGGTACTACGGCGTTTTTATGTTTAGTGTATGTGTGGTTCATGAGGAAGTATTATCATTTACATGAAGAGTACTTAGCGTCGCTAATTGATAATTAATTATTAAAAAAATCTGGAGCAGTGCTTTTTACTTCGCTACTCCAGAAAGATTTTAATCATTTACTTCGTACATTTTTGTCGCGACTTGGCATAGCTCAAGCAAGCTTAGCTCTGCACTTGCTGCTCAAAAAAGTCAAGAAAAAATAGTTCGATACTCTGCGGCATCGAACGAGGGACAGGATTTAGTCTTTTCAAACTCGTTGTGACCGAAGATTAGGGCGTTTGGAAACTGCTGCTTCAAGCGGATCAATAGGTCGAGTAGGGTATCACGCTGCGCCTGGGTTCTGGTGTCGGCAGGGTCTCCGTTCTCATCCAAACCTCCTTCATAACAAATGCCGATGGAGTGGGTGTTGTGGAGGTAGCAATGGGCACCAACTTCTGCCAAGGCTCTTCCTTCGTGCAGGGTTCCGTCTCGCTCAATGTAATAGCCTATATCCTTAAAGTGGCGATACTTCATATGATCTCGCTTACAGGCTTCAAATGTCAGCCTCTTGCCTTCGGGGGTTCCTGAACAGTGCAAGATAATGAGGGTAATGACTCTCATATCACGTGAAAGCAGGAACTTAAGGTGATGGCACTGGCGACTGATGTGATGGCGGTAAGCAGGGCTTGAATAATGATACTCCAGTTAATGTTTATTTTCTTATTCATTAGTAGTTTGTTTTAAGTTAATAATAAGTTTAAGATAAGGGGCTTACGCCCCTTTTTCCGTTAAATTTGAAGACCGTCGTCACCGCCTCCTCCACCATTGTCACCACCACCGGTATTACCGCCAGTGTTGCCTCCGGTGTTAGAGCCACCAGAGGTGCCAGTGCCAGTACCTGATGAGGTAGAGATGCCTGTCAGGGCTACGGCTTTCTTGAGGGTAGCATTGAGTTTCAGTCCTTTGGCAAGCATGATGCCTGTGGCGCGAGCACGTAGCTTCACGCCCTGGATGTTTTTCTGGACTGAGAAGTCTTCCTCATCTTCAGCTCCGCCCTTGGCGTTCTTGATGCCGATAGAGAAGATAGCAAGGTTGCTCAGCTTCACATTCTTTCCCTCCAGCAGGAGCTCATGGATGCACTGCACCATGTCGGTCAGCATACCCTTGATGGCACCCTGCGAGAATGGCGTGTTATGACTGGCCATGTGAGCTGATAAGGCTTCCTCATCGATGGTCTCTTCGATGACTGGATAAGCGAACATCTTGCCATAGATGCTTTGTTTAGCGTTTTTGCATTGTTTCAATACATAACGAATCATACTTACAGGTTTTTTAATTGTTTTACTCGGGTTTGTTATCGATAACGGGCGCAAAGTTACTATAACTTGTTTCCCTACTTTCTGCTAATGGAAGGATACGCCCGATTATTTACTTTCTGCCCGATAAGTTGTTTTCATTCTCGATGATGATGGTAAACTTATCGGCAATGAACTTGATGATATGGGGTGGAAGTATCTTAGCCCTTGGCTTTAGTCCCATCTGCTCTAGTTCTTTCATATAGGGTTTGCACCAACTCATAAGGGTTTTTACACTGACGCCTGCATATCCGGCTAACTTCTGTTTGGTCATTGCTTTCATATAGTCTATGATTTATGAAGGTTAAACTATAAATTAACGACTGATAAACCAATGGTTTAGCCTGGCTAAACCTATGACTTTATAATTGTCTTTTAAGGCTGTGTGACAATTGTGACGCTTCTATCTATAACTTTCATATACGTGAAATAAATTATAGAGTAGAGTAAACAATTTATTGTATATATAAAAGGAAAAGTTGATTATCCATGGTCACAATCGTCACAGGCAACTAAGGACAGATGTGACTGTACCTCGTTGGTGGGAATCTCAACCACCAGATAGAAGGTGCCATTGCGTGTGTGCCGGACTGGAAAGCCGAGCTTCTTCATCGCGATACTGATCTTGCGAGAGGAGAGGGGATAGCCTACTCGTCCTCCGTTGAGTAGCTGACAGATGCTGGCTGCGTTCATCAGTTTGGTGGTGAGATCTCCTTCCGTAGGTACCCTGAGTCGGGTATGGATGAGCTGCTCTTCGTCGCTCTCGATGCGGAAGGGTTGGTTCAGACGCTCTACCTTCTGTTCGTCGTCTGCATCAAACCAGTAACGGAAGCCGTTTTGGAACTCGTGTACCAACTGGGCATAGAGCTGCTTGTAGTCGGTCTTCCATGTTCGGGGGTCATCGATATGACTTACCTTGAAACAGAGCCAACGGCGGTTGCCCGTGTCATCGGTCAGGAAGCGTTGCTGGTTGCCGGTGGCACAAAACGAGGCCAATCGGTGCTTCGCTTCACGGAATCGTGCGTAAGGTCTTCGTTCTTTTACAATATCACTGGTAATCAAAGATTTGAGTTCGGATAGTTCGTGCGATCCAGTGGCTTCTACCTCCTCAATCACCGTGAGGCAGTTTTCTGAAAGTGCCAGGTGGTCGTCCTTCGTTGAGAAGGCATTGTGGGCATTCTCCCAAAAGTAGGATCGCAAGGCTGGTGGCAACAGGAATCGGAAGCAGGTGGTCTTGTAAATGCCTTGCTTGCCGATGAGTACAAATACCTCATGGTTGGTCACACTGTTGTCCAGCCAGGTGCCCACAGCAGCACAGTGCCACTTGTGGAGGGCCCAACAGAGTGCCTCTTGTGCTTCCTCATTGGTCTGGCCACGCACCACTGCCTCGGCATGGAGATGGGAGGCCAGCTCAGCCATACGGTCAGTGCCATCCCAGGGTGGCAGGTTGTTGAGGTAGTCACGAACGGGGTGTACTAATAGGGCAAAGTCGCTCGTAATCACATCATACACATCGCTCTTGAGCACTCGTTTGTCGGTGTCAACGGCCATTTGTGAACGGAGTGTCGCTAGTACTCTTTCATCGACGAGTTTCCATGCGTGACGATCGATGTATTTTAACATGGTTTGGTCGGTCACGACATTATACATAACCTCTACATGATCTGACAACCATTGGCGGATTTCCGCTATGGTAATCATAGAGTTTTCGTGACTCCGCTTGCGACGGCTACTGTGCAATGACCAGGTGCCATGCAGCTCTTCCTGCTTGTAGCAGTGGGTGATGATGGACTCCCTTTCTCGGGTGTTGAAGTCACTCCATTGGTTGCCTGCCCATAGACGCAGCTCATCGTCAGGCACTCCGAAACGGTTGAAGAGGTGACAGGCATGGAGGACATAGTCATGGTGGTGATGGGGCTCATAACTCATGCCTCGTTTAGCCAGCAGGTGCTGTACTCGTTCCCAAGCATCTTCAGGTCTGGCCTGTTGTGTACCGGCATCATGTTCTTTGTAAGGTCTGCCTTCGTGGGTGGTCTCGGCAAAGTTGGCGGCTATAATCATCTCGTCGGTGATGACAAAGGGTTCTGCATCAGGGTTGTAATACACGTCAGGGTCATGTGCCAGTCCGGATAACCTACCGTAGTTGCTGCAGGCTGTGTCATAATCGCAGCCTGTTAGTTGCTTGTAGTATTCATTGCCGGCTATAAATGCTGCTTTCCAGGAGATTCCATTAATTACCCCTCTGCCTCTTCGAGGCACCTCCCCTAAGTCAGGGGAGGAACAATTTACCTCTCTGTCGCTTTGCGACACCTCCCCTAAGTTAGGGGAGGAGTTATTGGCGGCTTCTTTCAGTTCCTCCCCTTCGGAAGGGGAGGTGGCCGTTAGGTCGGAGGGGTCTGAACGAACATAGCGATAGAAGATTCGCAGGCCATCACCACTGATAGTTTTGTAGCAGAGTAAAGTGTGGGGATCATTGATAATCTTATGCTTAATTATATTTATACCCCTTCCCCCTTCGGGTACTCCCCCTAAAACAGGGGGAGAGCTAATGGAAAGAGTATCACCTATGTCAGGGGGAGAGCTAATGGAAGGAGTGTTGTTCTCTATTTTGTCTAGATCTACCATGGCTAAACCTGTAAAGCGGACAATATTTTCGGGTTGCTTGCCAGTACCATTGAAAACTACGGCTACGGAGACTGCCTCCATGCGGGCTATCTTCACGCTTTTGTTGGCTTCCTCCCGACTGATGATACTTGCCATCTGCCGATAGGCGGCTGTTTTTTGATTAACATAAAGATCGTGCTTGATTAGCCGAATAACTTCATCCATTCCGATTTCTTTGCTGGCATGTGCTTGCAGGTTAGCAAACACTGATAGCCTTAGGTCTAAATACCTTGTAATCATATCATTGTTTTTTTTGTTAGTATCTTATCATAGTAGCTAGCCGTTATGACGGCGCGAAAGTAGTTGCTATTTTCAAGAAACCATCAAGGTGCTTGAATTATCTTTTAAGTTATTAACATTAAACAACGAAAAGCGGAATTTATTTTCCGTTCTATTCACAGTTTTTTTAAATTAGGATATTAATTATATGATAAAAGGTATATTTATTGGATTTAATTACACCGAGATTTATAAGTGGTACGCCGAAATCATCAATAAGGAGATAAAGTATTATTATCACAATTCTCAAAATCTGGCTAATGAAGCTGATATTTCAGAGAGAACACTCCGGAAAGTGAGAAAAGGTGATACTAGTGTGAAGATGGAGACTTATATAGTCGTTATTGCTGTATTGGCCATTGCTCGTGGTCGTTGTAAAGAAGATCTTGCCAATGACTTGAGATTGGACAAGGAAAAGTTTTATCAATAAATTATATTTATTGGCAGATATTTGTTATCTTTGCAACCAACTATGAAGAAAGTAATCGTATTATCAAGTCATACGCCTTCGCTGTTCAAGTTCAGAGAGGACCTGATGAAAGAAATGTTGACAGCAGGTTATGAGGTGGTTGCCGTTGGTCAGCTGCCTGAAGCTGACTGGTCAGAGCGTTTCGCTGAGATAGGGGTGACCTATCGACAGATCAGGGTGTCACGCAACGGACTGAACCCTTTGGACGACCTAGACACCTATAGGGATATCAAGCGACTGTTCCAGGAAATCCAACCCGACAAGATCTTCGTTTATCTGGCTAAGGCAGTAGCTTACGGCTGCAGGGCTGCAGCCAGCGTGGGTATTACAGAGGTGTATCCGCTGGTGGGTGGACTGGGTAGCATCTATTATGGGCATGGCTGGAAAAACAAGGTAATCAAGACCGTTCAGAAGGCGCTTTTTAAGCAGGCTTATGCACGGAGCAAGAAGGTGTTTATCCAGAATGATGATGACAAACAGACTTTGATCAAGGATGGACTGCTGACGGAGGACAAGGTCGTGATGATTCATGGTTCTGGCGTGAATATAGATAAGTTTGTGCCAACCACACTGCCGGCAATTCCCACATTCCTTTTCGTCGGGAGGTTGATCAAGGATAAAGGGGTGGTAGAATATCTGGAAGCCTGCAAGCAACTGAAGACTGTACATGGCGACAGGATTCGCTGTATGTTGGTGGGGCCGTATGATACCAATCCATCTACGTTGCACCCAAAGGAGTTACAGCCATATATAGAACAGGGCATCGTTGAGTATTATAACGAACAATGGGATGTGCGTCCCATTATCGACCATTGCAGCATCTTTGTACTTCCTTCTTATCATGAGGGAACTCCCAAGTCGGTGTTGGAAGCCATGGCGATGGGAAGGGCCATTATTACTTCTGATGCTCCTGGATGTAAAGAGACGGTGGTGGATGGCGTGAACGGCTATCTGACTAAGGTGAAGGATGTGGCAGATGTGGTGGCCAAGATGCAACTGCTGATGGAACAACCTGAGCTCGTAGCCGATATGGGCCAGAAGAGTCGAGAAATGGCGTGTGAGTTTTTTGATGTAAGGAAGGTGAATGACACGATTCTTCGTACCATGGGGATTCGTGGCTGATTAGTTAGAAATATTGAGATGGCAGCAACAGAACAGAAACAATACTGGACCATGAAGATTCGCCCGAAGGAGAAGCTCTGGCATATCGACCTGGGCGAAATCTGGCGCTATCGTGACCTGATAGAATTGTTTGTCAAGAGGAATATCCTCGTGCAGTACAAACAAACGATTCTGGGTCCGTTGTGGTACGTGATACAGCCCATCCTGACCGTGATCATGAACATGGTGGTTTTTGGGGGCATTGCCAAGATGAGTACTGACGGTATACCGCAGGCCGTATTCTATATGGCTGGCAATATCTGTTGGTTCTACTTCTCCGACTGTCTGAACCAGTCGTCTTCTACGTTCACCACCAACCAGCACATGTTTGGCAAGGTGTATTTCCCGCGTCTGGTGGTACCGATTTCTGTGGTGATCTCCAACTTACTGCGCTTTGCTATTCAGGCAGCGCTGTTTGTGGTGATCTATCTCTATTTCTTCTATCAGGGTGCGCCTTTGTCGCCTAACTGGGCAATTCTGCTGACGCCTGTGTTGGTGGTGATGCTGGCCGGACTGGGCCTGGGCTTTGGTATTTTGATTTCATCACTCACCACCAAGTACCGCGACTTTACCATTCTCTTTACCTTCATCGTGCAACTGTGGATGTATGGCACTCCCATTGTCTATCCGTTGAGTATGGTGCAGGAAGGCGCTCTGCGAACAATGATCCTAGCTAATCCGATGACTTCGATTATCGAGGCGTTTAAATATGCTACGTTGGGGCAGGGCTATTTCTCTTGGCTGGCCTTGGGCTATAGTTTCCTGTTTATGTGTGTGTTGCTGACAATCAGCGTGGTGGTGTTCAATAAGGTGCAACGAAATTTCATGGATACTGTTTAAGAATATGAAGGCAATAGAATTCAATCATGTAGGTAAGCAGTATCGCTTGGGACTGGTATCCACAGGTACCTTCTTCCGTGACCTGAACCGTTGGTGGATCATCAACGTAAGGGGCAAGGAGGATCCTTACCTAAGAATCGGAGAAACTAATGTACGGTCCGCCAAGGGCCACAGTGATGTGGTTTGGGCCTTGAAGGATATCAACTTCAGCGTGGAGCAGGGTGATGTAGTGGGAATCATCGGAAGAAACGGAGCAGGTAAGAGTACCTTGCTGAAGTTGTTGTCGCGTGTAACCACGCCCACGGTGGGAGAAATCAACGTGTGTGGCCGTATTGCTTCTCTGCTGGAGATTGGTACGGGTTTCCACATGGAGATGACTGGACGTGAGAACATCTACTTGAACGGTGCCATCATGGGCATGACGAAAGCAGAGATTACCCGGAAATTTGACGAGATCGTGGATTTCTCAGGTTGTGAGCGTTACATCGATACGCCTGTGAAGCGCTATTCGTCGGGCATGTTGGTACGCTTGGCTTTCTCTGTGGCCGCTCATCTGGAGCCTGAGATTCTGGTGGTGGATGAGGTGTTGGCGGTGGGTGATGCCGAATTTCAGAAGAAAGCCATTGGCAAGATGCAGGATGTGGCGAAAGGTGAGGGCCGTACAGTGCTCTTTGTAAGCCATAACATGGCTGCGGTACGTAACCTCTGCCAAAAGGGAGTGGTGCTGCGTGATGGCATGACCGATTTTATTGGGTCCGCCGAGGAAGCCATTGATCATTATATCAATACTGCTGGAACCCAAGCAGAAGGACAGCAACTGATGACAAATCGTATTAAGAGCAGGGGTTATCTGACCATCAATGAACTGCAGATCAATCATACATCTTATAATGCTACCTCACTTATGCATGGCCAAGAGGTGCTGGATGTGCTGATCAAAGGCACTACCCAGGAACCGATGAAGTGTGAAGTGCGTTTGATCATCAAAAAACCCGATGGTACGCCGTTGGCAGGTTTCGTGGAGGGGGCCTATACGGGTCGCCTGTGCCATATCCAACCAGGTGATTTTTCCTTAGAACGTCATATCCGTCTGCCAAAGTACCTGGCAGATGGCGATTATATGATCGATTGTTTCCTGCACGAACCATTCCGTCAGAACTACTTCGAGGCGCGGGATTGTCAGACGATGCATATAGAAGGTTTCTATGATCCCTATGCCCGTCCTTTGACGCTTTCATACGAAGGTTTTATTGGATTAGAATCAGTTTGATTATGAATAAACTGCGCAAATTAAGTCATTTTATTTACGCTATCTTTCACTTTTCCACCAAAGGGAATAAAGACTACGAGATGCCATTATCAAATTTGGATACAAACCACTTGAAGATAGCTGTCTTTACCTGCATCACAGGGCATTATGACAACTTGGTGGAACCACGGGTGGTGGATCCGGGGGTGGACTATTATGTGTTTACCGATATGGAATGTCCTAAGAATTCAGTGTGGAAGAAGATTGACATTACCCAGTTTGAAGACTATGATCAGTTAACGCCGGCTCAGATGAACCGAAAAATCAGGATACTGTCATACCGCTATCTGCCTGAGTATGACTATACGGTGTATGTGGATGGGAACGTGCAAATTCAAACTTCCCTCGTCCCGGTACTGGAGAAAATGGGAAATTGTCCGCTAGGCATTCATTATCATCGTAACAGGGACTGCATTTATGTGGAAGCTGTACACGTGCTCTATCTGAGAAAGGCCAATAGGGAACTGGTAAAAAAACAGATGGAAGTCTATAAAAAAGCTGGATTCCCCCGACACTTCGGACTGTACGAGAATACAGTACTGATTAAAAACCATCATGACGATGACCTCCGCCTGCTGATGGAGGCATGGTGGGAGGAATATTACCAATATTCCACACGCGACCAGTTAAGTCTGCCTTATGTTGTCTGGAAAACTCATTTTGTCAAGTCCAGAATCCATATCATTGGCAGACACATAGATATGGGCGGCATATTTAAGAGAATAACTTACCACGAAGGAAAAGAATAAATGAAACCAGTAGTAAGTGTCATAGTACCTGTGTTTAATACGGCTGAATACGTTGAGGAATGTATTTTGTCTTTATTGTCGCAGTCGTATACAAACATTGAGGTGATACTGGTGAATGATGGAAGTACTGATGGTTCAGGTGATGTCTGCAAAAGGTATGCATCTTCGAAAAATGTCTACTATGTAGAGCAAGTGCATGAGGGTGTTGTTGTGGCTCGAAAACGAGGTGTGGAAGAAGCCCACGGCGAATGGATCATGTTTGTTGATTCAGACGATTTATTAACTAGTGATGCTGTGGAACAGCTGATTTTATTATCATCAGGAGTTGATATTGTTGTCGGCAGATTTGAAAGAGCGGATTATTATTTATTAAGTGCGCCTGATTATTATAGTCGAAACGAATACTTGTACCGTTTGTATATTGCTACAAACATATCCAGTTCTCCATGTGCCAAACTATTTAAGAAAGAGTTGTTTGAAAACAATCCACAGGCTTTCAATTATCACTTAATCAGATCAGAGGATTATTTAATGAATTTGGCTGTTGCCATTAGGAATAAAAGGGATGTGGCCATCTGCAAGCGTCCCGTTTATATTTATCGATTTCGAGCTAATTCTTCCATACATACCAACAAATGTGACTTTGACTTCTGTCAAAAACTATGCGATATTGCAGATGCAATTGTAGAAGGTCATCTGCCTGAAAGGGAAGAACTGATAGGTAGCATCAGCAGTCGTATGTATTATTATCGTAAGATTCTAATTGACAATGATTATCAAGGTGACAAAAATCATCCTTTCGTTAAGAGTATTGTCAAAAAGATGAATCAAGCGAAGGTCTTAAGATTAACTGACCGATTAATACTGGGCGTGTCGAATAGAATATCTGTAAAATGCTGTGTTATGCTATCAAATTTTATCAGACTAATTAAGCATCCTTCGCTAATTCTTAAAGGTTTCAGAAAGCTAATAGGAAAAATCTTAATGATGGCGAAGACTGTTACCCATATGAACCAATGAAACCATTAGTGAGTATCATAGTACCTGTATATCGGGTGGAAGCGTATCTTACCCGTTGTCTGGACAGCCTTTGCCAGCAAAGTCTGACAGACATAGAGGTCATCGTTGTGGATGATGCTTCTCCCGATGGTTGTGGCGCTATTTGCGATGAGTATGCTGCCAAGGATCCACGGTTCAAGGTGCTTCATCTACCCGAGAACCGGGGCTTATCTGCCGCTCGCAACCTGGCCATGGAGCATGCCTGTGGCAAATACCTGATGTTTGTGGATAGTGATGACTGGGTGCACAAGGATTTTTGTCAGGCAGCCTACAACTGTGCAGAGCAAAACCAGGCCGACTTGGTGATGTTCAATTATGCCCGGGTGATTCATAGTGATGTGGTGAGAAACGCACAGCCGAAGGTGTTCGTAGGCTTTAAAGAGGGCCTCCAGACAAAAGAGGAGTCACTGGACATGATGCTGGAAGATGGGGGCAATGCGGCTTGGAACAAGATCTATCGAAAGGAATTGTTCGAGGGTATAACCTATCCTGAAGGTTTCCTGTATGAGGATACAGGGGCCACCTATAAGCTGGTGTTCAAAGCTGCTCGTTTCTACTTCCTGGACCAGACGCTGTATTTCCAGTACATCCGTCCCAATAGTATCACCCAGTCAAAGGTGTCGCAAAAAGCGCTGAGCGACAGGGCTAAGCTCAATACACAGCGGTATCGTGACTTAAGGGCATGGGGGTTTGAATCGGATATGCTGGAGTTTCGCTTTATTAATTTCGCACTGTGGTATTTGGCCTATCAAAAAAGAGATATGGCTAATCCTGATTATGCCCATCTGGCGCAGGCTATTCAAACTTGTCCCAAGGCACCTAAGCTGTTTTCATGGAAGAGGAAAATCCTTTTCTACACCTATAAGTATTGCCCTTGGCTATATGATCTGTTTTTTACATTAAGAGGAACTAAAGTGCAATGAAATACCTGTTTCTTGACGACGACTTTGATCAGGGACATTACCTGATGTACGACCTGGAGAACCACCCAGACTGTAAGGTGATTTATAAGGACCGAGTGCATCCAAATCTGTTTGTGAATGCGTTCTGTTGCTCACACGTCATCAGAAGGATTAAAAAACTGATAAGGATGCCGCTCAGGGAAACGGCCTATAAGCTGATATTCCGACAGTACTGTGATGCCAATACCCAGATCATTGCCATGACCACGGGGTGGTATTGCCAGGAATTGATGGATTTTCTCCAGAAAAACTATCCGCACATCAAACGGGTGCTGCTGATTCGTGATACGGTACAGAACAATACGGAAAGAAGTAGAGAATTCGAGATAGAGAAGGTGAAGGAGCAATTCGACCTGGTGGTGAGCTACGATCATGTGCATGATGTGCCTACATATGGCTTGACGTATGCACCTGTCTATATTTCCAAAACCCGTGAGATTGACCTCAACACCATTAATTGCAAATATGATATTGCATTTATTGGGGCCTCCAAAGACCGACTCGACATGATTCATCGCATCTATCAGAACTGCATCGCGCAGGGATTGAAGGCGTATTTCTATATCTTCCGTGTCAAAAAGGCCAACCGACTGCCGGGTGTTGAATATGGATGGCTTTACCTCAGGAGGTTGCTGTTCTTGCAAAGAGAGCTGGAAGCCAATTGTATTCTGGAGATCCTGAAGGGTGATGCCCACGCCAATACCACGCGTTTCTGGGAGGCTGTGATCTACAACAGGAAGTTTTATACCAACTGGAAGGGGATAGTGGATTCGCCGTATTATCATCCCGAATACATCAAGGTATTTGAGGATCCTGACGACCTGGACTATGACTTTATCAAAGAGCGCATCGAGGTGGATTATCACTACCAAGGTGAACTGTCTCCGCTGAAATACTTGGAATTGTTTGATAAGATGCTCAATATTTAGTATATTCGTGGCGTCATTATTTGAATTTGTATATGAGTAAAGTTGCTTTAATAACGGGAGTAACAGGGCAGGACGGATCGTACCTGTCGGAGCTCCTCTTAGAAAAAGGATATGAGCTACATGGTATTATTCGCCGAAGTTCAGTAGATTACCGTGAGCGAATCGCTCATCTGGAGGGGAAGCCTCATTTCCACCTGCACTATGCAGATATGGGTGACTTTATGTCAATAGTACAAGTGGTGGACAAGGTGCATCCCGACGAGATATACAACCTGGCAGCACAGAGTCATGTGCAGGTGAGTTTCGACTCTCCTGAATACACGGCTAACGTGGATGCCGTAGGTGTGGTGCGTGTGCTGGAGGCTGTTCGTGCCTGCCATCTGGAGCAAACCTGCCGCATCTACCAGGCTTCTACTTCTGAGCTGTATGGCAAGGTGGAGGCGATACCGCAGAATGAGGAAACGCCATTCCATCCTTACAGTCCGTATGCCGTGGCGAAGCTCTATGGCTTTTGGATTGTGAAGGAATACCGTGAGGCTTACCATATGTTCTGCTGCAGTGGCATCCTGTTTAACCATGAGAGTGAACGTCGTGGTGAGACGTTCGTTACCCGTAAGATTACCTTGGCAGCTGCTAGAATTAGTCAGGGTTTGCAGGATTGTTTGTATCTGGGTAATATGGATTCTAAGCGCGACTGGGGCTATGCCAAGGACTATGTGGAGTGTATGTGGCTGATCCTGCAACATAAACAACCTGAGGACTTTGTGATTGCTACCGGTGTACAGCACTCGGTGCGTGAGTTTACCCAGCTGGCTTTCAAGCATGCAGGCATGGAACTGAAGTTTGAAGGGGAGGGTATCCACGAGAAGGGTATCGTTGTGAAAGGGCCGGAGAAGCTTATTGGCAAGACAGTGGTGGCTGTGAGCGAGGACTTCTACCGTCCTACAGATGTGGTGAACCTCTGTGGGGATCCTGCCAAGGCAAAGAAAAAGCTGGGCTGGAACCCCAACAAGACTTCCTTTGAGGAGTTGGTGAAGCTGATGGTGGAGCATGATATTGCCAAGGTGGTGGCCGAAGGTGCTGCTGCTAAGGTAAGAACGAATTTGGCTGAATACCTGGAAAAGGGTATCGTAAAATAATCAAAATGCCCAAGAAAGTCTTTGTATCTGGCTGTTACGACTTGCTGCACAGTGGTCATGTGGAATTCTTCCGCCAAGCGGCGGAATATGGTGACCTGTATGTGGGCATCGGCTCTGATGCAACCATTCTTGGATATAAGCATCACAAAACTGTATATAGCGAACAGGAACGCCTGTTCATGGTGAAGAGCATCCGCTATGTGAAGGATGTATTTATCAATGCTGGAAGTGGCATACTGGATTTCCTGCCTACACTGGACATCGTACAGCCTGACATCCTGGTGGTAAACAGTGATGGGGCCAGCGAGGAGAAACGGAAAGTGTGCGAGGAGAGGGGCATGGAATATGTGGTGCTTTCCCGTGATCCGCACGAAGGACTAACGGCTCGTTCCAGCACGGACTTAAAAAAGACGACTTCATGGATTCCTACGCGTGTGGACATTGCGGGTACATGGATTGACCAGCCCTATGTGAGCCAATATGCGCCAGGATGGGCGATTACGGTGAGCATAGAGCCTACTTTCGAGATTCGGGAACGCTGTGGCTTGAGTACTTCTACACGGAATATGATCCGTAGGATCTGGCCTTACCAGATGCCGAATATGGATCCTGAAACGTTGGCTCGCCTGGTGTTCTGCTTCGAGAATCATCCGGAAAGGGAAGATGGCATTATCAGTGGGGCACAGGATGCCATTGGCATCTGTATCCCGGGTATCTGTCGCCACTATTACAACAACCATTTCTGGCCTGAGCAGATTGAATCTTGTCACGATGAACAGGTCATCTTATGGCTGGAAAATCATCTTTGCATGATTCCTATGGAGCCTCGTCGCCCGGGTTGCAATGTAGTGGAGGACATGGATATCACAGAGGCTAAGGTGAAGGATCTGGCGAATGCTGCCGACCGTTGTTGGGATGCGTTATTGCGTTGTGATTTAACTGCTTTTGCAACGGCATTCAAGGATAGCTTTAATGCTCAGGTAGCCATGTTTCCTGCCATGATACAGGGCTGTGTGCAGTCGTATATTGACCAATACAGCACCTTGCCTGACGTGCTGGCATGGAAGATGCCGGGGGCTGGTGGAGGTGGCTACCTGGTGCTGGTGGTGAATGAGGTGGATACCTTTGCCGCCGAACATAAAGAGACCATAAAATTAACGATTAGAAGAGGGGGATTATAACCGTGAAAGTTGTAGAGAAGAAATACTTGTTGCCGTTTATACTCATCACGACGTTGTTTGCGTTGTGGGGTGTAGCAGCTAATATGACAGATACGTTGCTGGCAGCCTTTCGTAAGGTGATGCAGATGAGTGATACCCAGACGACCTTTATTCAGATGGCGTTCTATGGGGCTTACTTCTTTATTGCCTTGCCTGCTGCGCTCTTTATCCGCAAACACAGCTACAAGAGTGGCGTCATCTTGGGACTGGTTCTGTATGCTTCGGGTACTATTCTGTTCTTACCGGCTGCTTGGGCGGCAAGTTATGCGTTCTATCTGTTTGCCATCTATGTGATGGCCACTGGTTGCTCGGTACTGGAAACGACCTCTAATCCTTATATATTGGCGATGGGAGCTCCGGAAACGGCTACCCGACGCCTGAACATTGCACAGGCATTCAATCCGATTGGCTGTATTACAGGCATCTTGATCAGCAAGTATTTCATCTTGCAGGATATCTCGCTGTATTCTATCAGTGGTACATATGCTGCGCTGGGTGCTGTATTGCTGGTGATTATGGCGGTGATGCTGTTTGCCCATATGCCGGCTCTCAGACCGGCGCAAGGACCTGTGGATGAACTTTCTTTAAAGGCTACATTTGGAAGATTGTTCCAAAATAAGCGATA
>JAEEOD010000326.1 GCA_016284115.1 Bacteroidaceae bacterium | reverse complement strand
GTCAAAATATTATAAATAATAATTCTCAATTCTCAATTATTAATACTCAATTCGTGAAAGGAGAGCAGGGCCCCCATCTTCCCGAACTACAAGAGAAATGGACGCAACCTCCTCGTCCTTATACAGAAGCTACCTTGCTCCGTGCTATGGAAACTGCTGGTAAGCTGGTGGATAATGACGAATTGCGAGATGCCTTGAAAGAGAATGGTATTGGACGTCCTTCTACACGAGCTGCTATTATAGAAACTTTATTTAAGCGCAATTATATCCGAAAGGAGCGTAAGAATCTTATTGCTACTCCTACGGGTGTAGAACTTATTGGTTTCATTCGTGAGGATTTGCTCAAAAGTGCTGAACTAACAGGTTTATGGGAAAAGAAATTACGTGAGATTGAAAAGAAGACCTACCAAGCAGGACAATTCCTTGACGAACTCAAGCAAATGGTTACTGAAATCGTCAATGCCGTCCTATCTGACAACACCAATCGCCGTATTACGGTGGTGAATCTTGAAGAAGAAAAGAAAAAAAAGAAACAGGCGAAGACTACTCAAGCCAAGCCTAACACTAAACATGTTAAAGCCAATGCCCAACAAAAGAAGATTGCGGGTCAAACTCGTAATGAGGGAGCTAAATTGATCCCTGATGATAGCATCATCGGTCAACCTTGTCCTGCATGTGGCAAAGGACATATCATCAAGGGCAACGCAGCCTATGGATGCTCCGAATGGAAGTCAGGTTGTATTTTCCGCTTACCTTTTGCAGTAAAATCATAAAAAGGCACTCTGAAAAGTGCCTTTTATTATGCTAAGAATAAATGATTTTAGAAGTTCTTATGGAATTCCACAACCGCTTCGATACCTTTGCGGAAGATCTCTAGAGGGAAGTTCTCGTTAGGGCTGTGGATAGCGTTGCTTTCAAGGCCAAATCCCATGAGTACCGTTTTGATTCCCAGTACCTTTTCGAAGGTGGCAATGATAGGAATACTACCACCTCGACGAACCGCCAACGGTTTCTTGCCAAATGCTTTCTCGAAGCCCTTCTCTGCTGCTTTGTAAGCTGGTAAGGAGATAGGACACACATAGCTTTCTCCACCATGCAGGTAGTCCACTTTTACTTTCACACTCTTGGGAGCAATCTCTTGGAGGTAATCCATCATTAGCTGACCAATTTTCTCGTTGTCTTGATGAGGCACCAAACGAGTAGATATTTTTGCAAACGCTTTGCTCGGAATTACCGTCTTGGCGCCCTCGCCGGTATAGCCACCCCAAATGCCACATACATCGAATGATGGGCGACAACTATTACGCTCCAACGTACTGTAGCCTTTCTCGCCACACACTTCTTCTACGTCGATAGCTTTTTTGTATTTCTCGAGGTCGAAAGGAATATGGGCAATCATCTCACGCTCCTCAACTGGCACTTCCTCTACATCATCGTAAAAATGAGGTATGGTGATGCGTCCGTCGGCATCCGTCATCTGTGCTATTAGCTTGCAAAGCACGTTGATAGGGTTGGCTACGGCACCACCGAAATGACCACTGTGCAGGTCACGATTCGGACCAGTCACCTCCACTTGCCAATACGACAAACCGCGCAAACCAGTAGTCAGTGAAGGCAGGTCCTTGCCCAACATTGAGGTGTCGGATACTAAGATGATGTCGGCCTTCAACATCTCCTTGTGCTTCTCGCAGAAAGGTTCCAAACTCATCGAACCAATCTCCTCCTCGCCCTCAAAAATGAACTTTATGTTGTTTTTCAGCAAGCTATTCTTTACTACGTACTCAAAGGCCTTCACTTGGATAAAACTCTGGCCTTTGTCATCGTCGGCACCACGAGCCCAGATGTTCCCATCCTTTATAACAGGCTCGAATGGATCAGTCTTCCAAAGATTAAATGGTTCTACGGGCATTACATCGTAATGACCATAAATCAAGATTGTCTTGGCATTCGGATCCACCATTTTTTCAGCATACACCATTGGGTTGCCGTCAGAGGGCATCACTTCTGCTTTGTCAACACCAGCTGCTAAAAGCAGTTCTTTCCAACGATTGGCACAACGAACCATGTCGTCCTTGTGTGCCGACTCCGAACTGATGCTGGGGATACGGATTAAGCTAAATAGCTCGTCTAACATCCGTTGCTCGTTGTCATGTATGTATTGTTTAATCATAGTTTGGTTGTTTTGTTCAGTAAATAATAATCGAGTATAGTCATAGCTGCCATAGCTTCAACGATGGGTACTGCACGAGGTAAAACGCAAGGGTCATGACGACCTTTTGCTTTCACAATAGTTTCATTTCCAAAGACATCTACCGTCTGTTGCTCAAACAGCAAAGTAGCCACAGGTTTGAAAGCCACACGAAAACAAATGTCCTGACCGTTGCTGATTCCACCCTGTATGCCTCCTGAATGGTTGGTTTTGGTATAGATAGCGCCATCTTTATTATAGAAGATATCGTTCTGCTCTGAGCCACGCATATTCATGCCACCAAAACCCTCACCATATTCAAACCCCTTGGCGGCATTGATGCTCATCATGGCACTTGCCAAAGCCGCCTGCAACTTGTTGAATACAGGTTCTCCCAAACCTACTGGGCAACCCTGTACTATGCATCTGATAGCACCACCAATGGTGTCTCCCTCAGCTTTCACTTCTTTGATTAAGGCTTCCATTTCTTGAGCTTTCGCGGAGTCTGGGCATCTAATAGGATTCTGCTCTATCAGACTGAAATCGTAATCTGTATAACCCTTTTCCAAGTATATATTACCCACTTGTTGGGTATAAGCTGTGATGCTGATACCCAATTGCTTGAGTGCTAACTTGGCCAAAGCACCACCCACCACACGGGCGATGGTCTCTCGTGCTGATGAGCGTCCACCACCACGATGGTCACGCAGGCCATATTTCATTTGATAGGTAAAGTCAGCATGTGAAGGGCGGAATACTGTACGTAGATTGTCATAATCATCGCTATGCTGGTTGGTGTTTCTTACCAAAAATCCGATAGGCATACCTGTTGATTTGCCTTCAAATACACCTGAAAGCAATTCTACCTCATCGGCTTCCTGTCTGGAGGTTGTCAATGCCGATTGTCCAGGGCGTCTCCGAGACAGTTCTTGCTGAATGAAATCTAGGTCGATGTCAATACCGGCTGGCATACCATCCACTACGCCTCCTATGCCTACACCATGCGATTCACCGAAGGTGGTTAGTTTAAATATATGGCCAAAAGTGCTACTCATACTTGTTTGATTATTAGTGGCATCCAGAGCATCCTCCGTCATGGCAACCCTCTTCGCTACAACCACCACCGCAATGGTCGCAACCACAATTGCATCCGCCTTCGCCACTCATTACCTTAGCCATAGCGGCCAATTCCTCGTTGGTAGCAGGACGACTCTCCACGATAGAGCCTGTAAAATGCAGGTCGCAACCAGCCAATGGGTGGTTCAAATCCACCGTTACCTCTGTATCAGTAATGCTGCTTACGCTTGCATTGAAATGCTGACCCTCAGCATTCATCAAAGGAATGATGGCACCCTCAACGATGTGCTCGCTATCAAACTTACCATCAATCTCAAAAGTCTTCTTTGGCAAAGCCACTACTTGTCTCTCGTCATAGATGCCGTAAGCGTCTTCCTTGTTAATGATGAAGTCAAATGTATCACCAGCCTTCAGGTCCTTTACATGATCTTCGAATAAAGGTAAAGTCAAACCTAAACCTGAAATGAACTCAAAAGGCTTCTCAGCGGTAGCCTCTTCTGCAAAATCCTTGTCGCCATCCTCAATGGTGTAGAGCTTGTAGGCAACCGTTATAAACTTGTTTTCCATTCTTACTATTGTTCTTATAATGAATATTGAATGCAAAAATAGTGAAAGAAAGTGTCAGAACAAAAGCTTTTACTATGAAATTTTTATTTTTAAAACATACGAACATACACCTTTTCGTGATACAAGTTGATAATGATACATTATCTTGGTGTATGTTTGGGTGTATGTTGTATGTTCTCATGTCTTCAGGCAGCTAAAATTATTATGTATAAAATATAATGCTCGCTTAAACAAAACTGAAGTCTTGCTTAGAGGAAGTTGAGCCTTGCTTTAGAGGTAGTAAGTAGAGGGTTTAGTACTAGTAAGCCTCGAGATTCTCCGGTGTACTTAACGCTTAGTTAAGATAACATGGCTTTTTACCTAAGGTAATCGATACGCCAACTTTACCCTGATAGAATCTACAACATACACCCAGATAAATCAATAATATCATCATCTTCTTAAGATTGATGTGTGTTCATATGTTTTTTCTTTACTTTCTCTACATTTTTATTGTTTGTCAAGATGACAAAGACCTTGTGTCAGTGTCCAACCCAGAGAAGTCCATACATATTGACTCTGTAGAGGAGTTGATGAATAGCTGGTGGCGAATTATTCTATTCCGTTTGACGCTACAATATCTGAAAGTGGTACCCCCAATATCTATGCTTTGATAAAAGAGGGCATAAACAATTGTTTGGATGATGATGCTGTTATGACAAATAATGAGAAGGCAGAAGCTGGCTGGATGACTGCACTCTTGTTGTTGGAAATCAATCCTGCTCGTCAAAACGAGCTATTGAAAAAGGGCTATCTAATGGGAGTAGTGTCACAAGATATAGCCAATTGAATTGATGGTAATGCTGCATTCCGTGCATCCAGTTTGAAATATGCTATATTACTTGTTGATGATAATTTTAAAGATTTGATTTCGAATGCGATGCAAGAGGTGCATAATGCTACGATGAATTGACTATTGGTTACACTCTCATCAAATCACTTATGATTTCATTTGATATGAAGATACCATCTCTCGATAGACGGAGGGAATCTTCTTTTTGTACTAATAAACCACTATTGAGATAAGGCTTGGCGAGCAAGAAGCAATAGTCGTAATAGACTTTGCCGAAGCGTTGTTTTAAATCGTTGAGGCTAAACCCTTCGCAGGTACGTAGACGAGTCATGATATACTCATTATACCTTGTGTCTGTATCTAAAAACTCTTGTTCAAAGTCTCGTTTGCCTTGTCCCAATGCCTCGATGTACTTCTGTAGGGAAGAAACGTTCCACTCACGACTATCTCCATTAAACGAGTGGGCACTAGGACCACATCCCAAGTATGGCACCTCCTGCCAATAGGCACTATTGTGGCGAGAACGATAGCTTGGTAAGGCAAAGTTGGATATTTCGTAATGCTCGTAACCCGCTTTTTTCATCTCATCACATAGGATACGGAAAAGTTTGACGCTAGTGTCTTCGTCCACTTCGGTAATCTCTTTAAGTTGCAACATTTGCCAAAGACGCGTGCCTTGCTCATAGGTTAAGTGATAACATGAAATATGTTGAACATTCAGAGAGAAGGCCGTTTGTAAATCCTGTTTCCATTGTTTTGGCGTTTCTGAGGGCAAACCATAAATCAAATCGATGCTGATGTTGGCAAATCCATGTTGCTGACAACGACGTACCGCTTCGATGGCTTGTGTAGCTGTGTGTCTACGACCAATCAGTTTTAGTGTGGGCTCATGGAACGTCTGAATGCCCATACTGATACGGTTGAAAGGCAGTGTGGTGAGCATCTCAACATATTCTTCTGTCAGGTCATCAGGGTTGGCCTCAAGGGTGACCTCCTTACAAGCATCCAAACCATATACCTTTTCTATGCAAGCGAAAATCTTTTTAAAATCAGATCCTGTTAATTGTGAGGGAGTACCACCCCCGAAGTAGAGGGTGTTTATGGGTGTATCATGTAGGTAGTCATGCCGAAGTTGCAATTCGATACAAAGTGCTTCGATATAACGAGGCTTCAACTCCTCCAACGTAGTGGAGTAGAAGTCACAATAGGCACAACGCGTTTTGCAAAAGGGAATATGGATGTAAATACCTGCCATATTTTATTTTTATCCTTGCAAATGTAGTTTATTTTCTGTGAAAAGCTTATATTTGTAGATTAGAAAATAAAAACTAAAACAACGAAACCATGAAAAGACATCTGATGACGGGCTTATTGGCCTTGTTGGCACTGGCTATTTATGCGCAGGGCAACGAATGGAAAGACCCACGCGTGAACGAAGTGAACCGTTTGCCAATGCATAGCCACTATTTCGCTTTTGAGAATGAAAAAGCAGCTCAAGGAATGCCAGAGCAGGCTGATAATTACATGACGTTGCATGGTAATTGGAAATTTAGTTGGGTGGAAGATGCTGACGCTCGACCCACTGACTTCTGGAAGACTGATTATAACGACAAGGCATGGGGAACGATGCCTGTGCCCGGTATGTGGGAACTCAATGGCTATGGCGACCCTTTATATGTGAATATAGGCTATGCCTGGATGAACCAGTTTGTGAGCAATCCCCCTGAGATACCTGTAAAGAATAATCATGTTGGTTCATACCGAAAAGAGATAACGGTGCCTGCAGGTTGGAATGGCAAGCAAATCATTGCCCATTTCGGTTCGGTGACTTCAAATATCTACCTTTGGGTAAATGGTCGCTTTGTGGGTTATAGCGAGGATAGCAAGTTGGAGGCTGAGTTTGATTTGACGGCGTTTGTCAAACCTGGACAGAAAAACCTGATTGCTTTCCAGGTGTTTCGTTGGTGCGATGGTACCTATCTTGAGGACCAAGACTTTTTTCGCTATTGTGGTGTGGCAAGAGATAGTTACCTTTATGCACGAAACAAGCAGCAAATCAGTGATATACGTGTAACGCCAGACTTAGACGCACAATACAAGGACGGTAAACTGGATGTACAACTTACTACTAAAGGTGGTGGTACAGTGAATTTGGCATTGATGGATGCAGCTGGTAAAGAAGTGGCGAGTCAGAGTCTAAAAGCTGCTCCACAAATGAAAGTGACCTTCAATGTGACCAATCCTGAGAAATGGACGGCTGAGACACCTTATTTATATACATTAACAGCCATACTGAAAAACGGTGCCAATGTGGTAGAAGTGATTCCTGTCAAGGTGGGCTTCCGCAAGATAGAAATTAAGGATGCACAGGTATTAGTGAATGGAAAGGCTATACTCTTCAAGGGTGCTGATCGCCACGAACTTGACCCAGATGGTGGTTATGTGGTTTCTCGTGAACGCATGATTCAGGATATCCAAATCATGAAGAAGTTTAATATCAACGGTGTGCGTACCAGTCATTATCCAAATGATTCTTATTGGTATGACTTGTGCGACCAATATGGTATTTATGTAGTGGCAGAAGCAAATGTGGAATCACACGGTATGGGTTATGGCGACAAGACATTGGCAATTCGTGATGACTACAAGTTGGCACATATGCAACGTAATCAGCGAAATGTGCAACGCAACTACAATCATCCGAGTATCATTTTCTGGTCATTGGGTAACGAAGCCGGTTATGGTGCCAACTTTGAAGCTGCTTACGATTGGATCAAGGCAGAGGACAAAACTCGTCCTGTTCAGTACGAGCGTGCCGGTTATGAAGGCAAGACGGATATTTACTGCCCCATGTACTTGACATACGATGGTGCTATTAAATATAGCGAGGATCCATCAAGGACGAAGCCGCTGATTCAGTGTGAGTATGCTCATGCAATGGGTAACTCTGAGGGTGGTTTCAAAGAGTATTGGGACATTATTCGCAAATATCCTAAGTACCAAGGTGGCTTTATCTGGGACTTCGTGGATCAGTCTGTTCGTTGGGAGAAAAATGGTAAAATGATATATGGATATGGTGGCGATTTTAACAAGTTTGATGCGAGCGACCAAAACTTCTGTGACAATGGTTTGATAAGTCCTGATCGTGTGCCGAATCCTCACATGTACGAGGTTGGTTATTATTACCAGAATATTTGGACGAAGTTGGTGGATGCAGACAAGGGCACCATCAGTATTTATAACGAAAACTTCTTCCGTGATCTTTCTGACTACTATATGGAGTGGACATTGGTTCACAATGGTAAGGTAGAGAAGACGGGCAGGGTAGATAACTTGAACGTAGCTCCTCAGCAGACTACCAACATTCAAATTGACTATGGAGAGACATGCAAGCATTGTGAGTGGTTGCTCAATGTAAGCTATAAACTGAAACAACGAGATGGTTTGTTGCCCGTTGGCTATGAGGTGGCAAAAGATCAGTTGGTGATTAATCCTTTCCAGGGAACGAACGTGGATATGAAGAATAAGATAGTCAACAATATAGAGACGGTGAAGCCTTTAATTCAAGACAACGACCGTCATTATCTTATCGTAAGCGGTGACCATTTCAGAATGGAATTTAGTCGTGAAACTGGTTATTTAGTTAAGTACCGACTTGGTGGACAGGATGTGTTGTTTGAGGGCGCTTCATTGACTCCCAACTTCTGGCGTGCTCCTACAGACAATGATTTTGGCGCTCGTTTGCAGATGCGTTATGCCGTATGGAAGAACCCAATGATTAAACTTACAAAACTCTCTCAAGAAGAGAAAGACGGTTTGGCTTTGGTAAAGGCAGAATATGATATGAATGATGTGAACGCAAAACTTGAGTTAACTTACATTATTAATAATATAGGAGCAGTGAAGGTGACACAAAAACTTTCTGCTGATAAGGATGCCAAGGTGGCTAATATGTTCCGATTCGGTATGCAGTTGCCAATGCCAGAGAACTATGAGACGATTGAATACTATGGTCGTGGTCCGATAGAGAACTATTCCGACCGTAATAATAGTACCTTCCTTGGTATCTATCATCAGACGGTGACGGAGCAGTTTTATCCTTATATTCGTCCGCAGGAAAATGGCAACAAGACAGATGTCCGTTATTGGAAGATGATTAACCCAACTGGTAAGGGTATTCAGGTCGTAGCTGAACAACCCTTCTCGGCATCGGCCCTGCATTATACTATTGATCAGTTGGATGAGGGAATGACAAAGCACCAGATGCACTCACATGAAATTGAACCTGCTAAGTTGACAAACCTCTTGATAGATAAGGTCCAGATGGGTTTAGGTTGCATGAATAGCTGGGGTGCTTTACCGCTTGAGGATTATATGCTTCCTTATCAGGATTATGAATTTACCTTTATTATCTCTCCTGTTGACAATAACATTGTGGTAGACTAATTTAGTTATGAAATTGTAAAAAAGTGGCGAAAGAGTTGCTTTTCTTGCTTAGATTTGCTAATTTGCACCGCTTTTTTACGAAGCACCTATTTATTGATTATAAATTTATTAATTAAATATCATGAAAGTTTATCAAACTAACGAAATTAAGAACATTGCCTTGTTAGGTAGTGATGGCGCCGGAAAAACCACTCTCACAGAGTCTTTGCTCTTTGAGGGTGGTATCATAAAACGTCGCGGTAGAGTAAGTATGAAGAATACGGTGAGTGACTATTTCCCTGTAGAGCAGGAATATGGCTACTCTGTATTCTCCACAGTATTTCACGTAGAGCATAACGGCAAGAAGCTGAATATCATCGACTGTCCCGGTAGTGATGACTTCGCTGGTGCTTATTTGACGGCTTTGAACGTAACAGATACTGCTATCTTGTTGATCAATGGTCAGTATGGTCCTGAAGTGACTACACAGAACCACTTCCGTTATACTGAGAAGTTGGGCAAGCCTGTGATTTTCCTGATCAACAAGCTGGACGCTGACAATTGTGATTTCGATAATGTGGTGGAACGTCTTCGTGAGACTTACGGCAACAAGGTAGTGCGCGTTCAGTATCCATTGAATGCCGGTCCTAATTTTAATTCTATCATTGACGTGCTGTTGATGAAGAAGTTTACGTATGGACCGGATGGTGGCACTCCTACTATTGAGGACATCCCTGCTTCTGAGGTGGACAAGGCAACAGAGCTTCATAATGCCTTAATCGAAGCTGCTGCTGAACATGATGAGGCTTTGATGGAGAAGTTCTTTATGGAAGAGCCTTTGACAGAAGATGAGATTCGCCTGGGTATTCGCAAGGGCCTGGCAAGTCGTGGCATGTTCCCAGTGTTCTGCGTTTGCGCACAGAAGAATATGGGTGTAGGTCGCCTGATGGAGTTCTTAGGTAATGTGGTGCCTTTCGTTGACGATATGCCAGCTGTGATGAATACGGCAGGTGAGGAAGTGAAGCCAGATCCTAATGGCCCAACTTCCATCTTCTTCTTCAAGACTTCTGTAGAACCACATATCGGTGATGTACAGTATTTCAAGGTGATGAGTGGTACTGTGCGTGAGGGTGATGACCTGACAAACGCAGACCGTGGCTCTAAGGAGCGCATCGCTCAGATCTATTCTCCAGCTGGAGCTAACCGTGAGAAGGTGGAGGCTATGGTAGCAGGTGATATAGGTTGTACCGTTAAGTTGAAAGATGTACGCGTAGGTAACACCTTAAATGGTAAGGATTGCGAGTATCGCTTCGACTTTATCAAGTATCCTAACTCTAAGTACTCACGTGCTATCCGTCCTGTTAACGAGGCAGATATGGAAAAGATGATGGGCTTGTTGAACCGTATGCACGAGGAAGATCCTACATGGATCGTTGACCAGTCTAAGGAATTGCGTCAGACTATCCTCTATGGTCAGGGTGAGTTCCATCTGCGTACTTTGAAGTGGCGCATGGAGAACAACGAGAAGATGCAGATCGTTTATGACGAACCCCGCATCCCATATCGTGAGACTATTACCAAGGCAGCTCGTGCCGACTATCGTCATAAGAAGCAGTCTGGTGGTGCTGGTCAGTTTGGTGAGGTTCACCTCATTGTGGAACCTTATACCGAAGGTATGCCTGAGCCTACTGTTTATAAGTTCAATGGACAGGAATATCGAATCTCTGTTAAGGGTAAAGACGAGTATCCTTTGGATTGGGGTGGCAAGTTAGTGTTCTACAACGCTATCGTTGGTGGTTCAATTGACGCACGTTTTATGCCTGCTATCCTGAAGGGTATCATGTCACGTTTGGAGCAGGGCCCATTGACTGGTTCTTATGCTCGTGACGTACGTGTTATCGTATATGATGGTAAGATGCACCCAGTGGATTCTAATGAAATCTCATTCATGCTGGCCGGTCGTAACGCATTTAGTGAGGCATTCCGCAACGCAGGTCCTAAGATTTTGGAGCCTATTTATGATGTTGATGTGCTGGTGCCAGCTGATTATATGGGTGATGTGATGAGTGACTTGCAGGGTCGCCGTGCCATGATTATGGGTATGGACAGTGAGTCTGGTTTCCAGAAATTGAGCGCTAAGGTTCCTTTGAAGGAAATGTCATCTTACTCAACAGCATTGAGTTCACTGACTGGTGGTCGTGCTTCATTTGTGATGAGCTTCTCCGGTTATGAACTTGTTCCTACTGATGTACAGAACAAGCTTATCAAGGAGTTCGAGGAGAGCAACAAGGAAGACGAATAAAACTCTTACCTTAATTTATATAGAGGGGCCACACCTTAAAAATGGTGTGGTCCCTGTTGTTTTTAGTATTGTTAATAAAAAAGTTCGAAATAAATTAACAATTTACTTGCATGTTATTATAGGAATTGTTAAATTTGCTCCGTCGAATAGATATTAATAATGGATATAACGCAGATATGAGGAAAACGACAATATGGATATTGGGCACTGTGATGGGACTCTCGTTTCTCAGTTTGCTGTACCTTCAGATTAGTTATATCGAGGAGATGGCTACCATGCGCAATGAGCAGTTCGACGAGTCGGTCAAGCGTGCATTGCTGGCAGCATCGAAAGATGTAGAGTCAGAGGAGGTGGATCGTTGGCTGCGTGAAGACATATCTACCCAAGATCGTAATGCATGGAGCCAGAGCTCACAAAGTACTAGGACACAAACACAAGGTTTTACTATAACGGGTCCCGATGGCTCAAAGATTGAGTTGAAGACTTTCTCTAGTGGGACACAGGAGTTGCCTAAGGCGATGATATCTCGTCGCCATGGCACCAAGACTATTCCGCAAACATCACGTTCTATGGCTGAGATGCTTCGAAACCGTTATCTTTACCAACGTGACTTATTGGATGAGATAGCCTGGCAGATGGTGTATAATGCTGATGTGAAATCTGTTTCTGAAAGAATCAACTTTAGAAATCTTGATAATTACATTCATTCTGGCTTAGTTGACAATGGTGTGAACCTCAGCTATCACTTTAAGGTGATTGATGGTGACGGTAAAGAGGTGTATCGTTGTTCAGATTTCAATGAGAAGGGAAGTGATCAGGTGTATACACAGCCTCTTTTTCTTAATGATACACCCGCTCGCATGAGTATGGTACAAGTACATTTCCCTGGCAAACGTGATTACATTTTCGACTCCGTGAGTTTTATGATTCCTTCGGTGGTATTTACATTGGTGCTATTGGTAACTTTTATTTTCACCATTTATGTTATCTTCCGTCAGAAAAAACTGACTGAGATGAAAAATGACTTTATCAATAACATGACGCACGAGTTCAAGACTCCTATCTCTACCATCTCATTGGCAGCTCAAATGCTTAATGATCCAGCTGTGTCAAAGTCGCCGAGCATGTTCCAGCATATATCTGGAGTAATCAATGACGAGACCAAACGTTTGAGACTAGAGGTAGAAAAGGTGTTGCAGATGTCGATGTTCGATCACGACAAAGCCACAATGAAACCTAAGGAAATTGACATGAATGCCCTAATTGAAGGAGTGGTCAATACCTTTGCACTGAAGGTGGAACGCTATAATGGCAAGATTGATAGCGAACTGTTGGCTGAAGATCCCATTGTTTATGCCGACGAGATGCATATCACCAATGTTATCTTCAACCTTATGGACAATGCCGTGAAGTACAGGCGTGAAGATGTAGATTTGCATCTTATTGTAAAGACTTGGAATGAAGGCAAAAAGTTGATGATTGCCGTTCAGGATAATGGCATTGGTATTAAGAAAGAAAATTTAAAGAAGATATTTGAAAGGTTCTATCGAGTGCATACAGGTAATCTGCACGACGTAAAGGGATTTGGCTTGGGTTTGGCCTATGTAAAGAAAATCATTACTGACCATAATGGTACTATCAAGGCGGAAAGCGAGTTGAATGTCGGAACCAGGTTTATTATTGCATTACCTTTATTTAATCTTGAGTGATATGGACGATAAATTACGTATTCTGTTGTGTGAAGACGATGAGAATCTGGGTATGCTGCTCAGAGAGTATTTACAAGCAAAAGGCTATATTGCAGATCTCTTCCCCGATGGAGATGCAGGCTATAAGGCTTTTTTGAAAATGAAGTATGACATTTGTGTGTTCGATGTGATGATGCCTAAGAAAGATGGCTTTACATTGGCTAAAGAAGTGCGTTCTGCTAATTCTGAGGTACCCATTATCTTCTTGACAGCAAAGACCTTGAAGGAAGATATTCTAGAAGGCTTCAAAATCGGTGCAGATGATTATATTACCAAACCATTCAGTATGGAAGAATTGACACTGCGTGTTGAAGCTATTCTGCGTAGAGTAAAGGGTAAGAGAAACAAAGATAATAATACTTACAAAATTGGTAAGTTCACATTTGATATTCAGAAGCAGATCCTGTCAATTGATGGAGAGCAGACTAAACTTACCACGAAGGAGTCGGAGTTGTTGAATTTGCTTTGCGCACATGCCAATGATGTGCTGAACCGTGATTTTGCCTTGAAGACCATCTGGATAGATGACAACTATTTCAATGCCCGCAGTATGGATGTGTATATTACCAAACTGCGTAAGCATTTGAAGGCTGATCCGGCCATCGAGATTATTAATATCCATGGTAAGGGTTATAAGTTAATTATCCCTGAATCGAACGAGGGCTAATGAAAACAATAAAGGCAGCTTTATTCAAGCTGCCTTTATTGTTTCGAACACGATTTCGTGTGGGAAGATTAGTCTGCCAACCGTTTGTTAATAACGATGTAAACGATTAAACCTACTACCATCAGGAAGAAGAGGCCACCTAATACACCATTGTTGTTAACATTGCCAGTAAATTGGCAAGCGATCATGCCTAAACCACCAAGCAGGATTAAAATCAGTCCCAGATTCTTTAATAAGCCTTTCATGTGTACACTATTTTTTAATTATTATTTATTCTTACTAAAATCATTTACAAAGAAAAGGAAAAATCTTTAACGAACGAAATAATTTCAGGTAAAAATATAAAAAAGCGCCCAATTATTTTTGTTTTGGTCTTTTATTCCTCTTTATTTGGCTTTTCTTGCATATTGCTGAATATCTTTTTCAGTAGATCCTGACCTATTGCTAATTCTTGGGGTGTGACATTGACAAGTGCCTTGCGCATGGTGGTATTGGCTACCAGGAATGCCTTTTCTTCGATTGCTTTCCCCTCTGACGTGAGAATGATCAGGTTGTTACGCTTGTCGTTCTCGTCGATGGTTCTTTTAGCCAGCCCTTTTCTCTCCAAGCTGTCAATCAGTCTTGTCATATTGGGTTTGTCTTTAAATGTGACGTTGCAGAGTTCTTGTTGCGTCACTCTATCTTTCTTCCACAGCAATGATAATACAGTAAGTTGTTCTGGTGAGATGTCGATGCCCTCTGCTTTGAAATCCATGACAAGTCGGCGGTTGATAGCGGCAGATACCCTCCCATTCAGTACCGCAAAGATCAAGGTTACGTCAAAGTCAAATTGTTCAATTCCTTTCATGTATTCCTTTTTGTAATTATTTTAGCCACAAAGATACAAAATATTTTTGCAGTTCAAAATAAAATCCCTACCTTTGCATCCGCATTTTTGCGAAACAACTATATTATTAATTATTTAAACAGTATGAATCAATACGAAACCGTTTTCATTTTGACTCCCGTTTTGTCTGATGATCAGATGAAGGAAGCGGTAGGAAAGTTCACTGGCATCATCAAAGCTAATGGTGGAACGATTGTCAATGAAGAAAGCTGGGGCTTGAAAAAGCTGGCTTATCCTATTCAGAAGAAGACCACTGGTTTTTATCAGTTGGTAGAGTTTGAGGCTGATCCCACAGTGATCGCTAAGTTAGAGGTTAATTATCGTCGCGATGAGCGCGTTCTTCGCTTTTTGACATTGAAGCAGGAAAAATATGCTGCTGAATATGCTGCTAAGAGAAGAGGTCTTAAAACTAAAAAGGAGGATTAATTATGGCACAGAATCAGAACGTTCAAGAGCAGTCTGAGATTAGATATCTGACTCCCCCTTCAGTAGACATTAAGAAGAAAAAGTACTGCCGCTTCAAAAAGGCTGGTATCAAGTATATCGATTATAAGGATCCTGAATTCCTGAAGAAGTTCCTCAACGAGCAAGGTAAGATTTTGCCTCGTCGTATCACTGGTACTTCCTTAAAGTTCCAGCGCCGTGTTGCGCAAGCTGTGAAGAGAGCCCGTCATTTGGCTCTGCTGCCTTATGTAACTGACATGATGAAATAATAAGGAGGAGATAGTATGGAATTAATTTTGAAAGAAGATGTAATCAATCTGGGTTACAAGAACGATATCGTTAAGGTGAAAGATGGTTATGGCCGTAACTACCTTATCCCTACAGGTAAGGCTGTTATTGCTTCTGCATCTGCAAAGAAGCAGTTGGCTGAGGACCTGAAGCAGCGTGCTCACAAGTTGGAGAAGATTAAGAACGATGCTTTGGCTAAAGCCGAGCAGTTAAAGGACGTAAGTCTGAAGATTGCAGCTAAGGTAAGCAATACTGGTACTATCTTCGGTTCTGTTGGTGCTATGCAGATTGCTGATGAACTGGCAAAGTTGGGTATCGAAATCGACCGCAAAATTATTACCGTTAAGGGTAGTGTGAAGGAAGTTGGTAACTATGTTGCTAATGTACAGTTACACAAGGAAGTAAAGGTTGAAATTCCTTTCGAAGTTGTAGCTGAGGCTGAAGAAGCATAAGATTACAATACTGATATAAATTAAGGCTCCAATTTTTGGGGCCTTAATTATTTTGTTATATCAGACGTGATGTGCGAAAGATAAAAATAAAGGCTCCGCAATGCGGGGCCTTTGTCTTTTGTTTCAAGAAATAATAGATTATTTCTTCTCGAGCTTGCTCTTAGCAGCATTAGCAGCATCGTCAATAGCCTGCTTAGCAGCGTCCTTGGCAGCATTGGTCACCTCGTTAGCCTTGTCCTTAGCAGCCTGTTTCAGTTCTTCACCGGCCTGCTTAGCAGCATCCATTACCTCAACAGCCTTATCAGCTGCTGCTTCAGAAGCTGCTGCAGCCTCTGTAGCAATAGCTTCCTTTACCTGCTGCTTGTCGTTAGCTGCTTCATTGTTTGCTTTGTTACCTCCGCATGATGCGAAAGATACAGCCAGAAGGGCTGCTGCGATAAATGCAATCTTCTTCATAGTTCACTTGCTTTAAAACTAATAACTAATGTTTTACTTGCGTTTATGAGTGGAAATAATATATCATTCCATTCAAAAACGGTGCAAAATTACGAAAAGTTGAGAGCAGAACAAAATAAACTTGTTAATTTTTATACTAAGACGGAGTAATTTATCTAAAGTTACTATCTTTTTATATACGTTGTACTTCAAAAGTAGGAAAAAAACATTTTTTGCACTACCTTTGTAAACTATATCGTATAGATGATTATGATTGACGAGCAGATATTTCAAGACAAGAAAGCTGTTTACTACACATTAGGCTGTAAACTGAATTTCTCGGAAACGGCAACGATTAACAAGTTGCTGCAAGAAACGGGCATTAGGAATGCGCGAAGGGGTGAGGAGGCTGATGTGTGTATAGTTAACACTTGTTCAGTGACTGAGGTTGCTGATCGCAAATGCCGACAGGCCATACACCGTTTGCATAAGCAACACCCTCATGCTTTCATGGTGGTGATGGGCTGCTATGCACAGCTAAAACCACAGACGGTGGCAAGCATACCAGGTGTGGATGTGGTGTTGGGTGCCGAGCAGAAGAAAGATTTGCTGAAATATCTAGGTAATCTGACGAAGAAATCTGGAGGTGGCGAGGTTTTTACCTCTGCGTTGAAGGATATTCGTTCTTATACTCCATCGTGTTCGCGTGGCAATCGCACCCGTTATTTCTTAAAGGTTCAAGATGGTTGCAACTATTTCTGCACTTACTGTACCATACCTTTTGCGCGAGGAAGAAGTCGCAATGGCAGTATCACCTCATTGTTGGAGGATGCCCGCAAGGCAGTAGCTGAGGGAGGCAAGGAGATTGTGATTACGGGAGTAAACATAGGTGATTTCGGACAGACTACAGGCGAGAGTTTCCTGGATTTAATCAAGGCATTGGATGAAGTGGAGGGTATTGAACGCTATCGCATTTCTTCTATCGAGCCTGACTTGCTGACGGATGAAATCATCGACTTTGTGGCGCATTCCAAACATTTTATGCCGCATTTTCATATCCCTTTGCAATCGGGATGCGACGAGGTGCTCAAACTGATGCATCGCCATTATGATTGTGCTTTGTTTGCACATAAGATAGAACGTATCAAACAGCTGATGCCTCACTGTTTTATCGGCGTGGATGTAATGGTGGGTACCCGAGGTGAAACGGAAGAATATTTTGAGGATTCTTATCGGTTTATCAAAGGACTGGATGTGACGCAGCTGCATGTGTTCAGCTATTCAGAACGACCAGGAACGAAGGCATTGCTGATTGATTATGTGGTGCCTCGGCAGGTAAAGCATGAACGCAGTCAGCGTTTGCTGGAACTGTCGGATGAGAAAACACATGGTTTTTATCAGCAGTTTGTTGGTCAGGAGATGCCTGTGTTGTTAGAGAAGTCGAAAGCCGGACAGCCCATGCATGGATTCACACCTAATTATATACGTGTGGAAGTGGAGAACCGTCCTGAGTTGGACAATCACATCGTGATGGTCAAATTGGGAGAAATGAACGAGGCAGGTGACGCTTTAAAAGGGAGGATACTATCATGATTTACGGACAACGAATGAGTTATTGGCTTGCCTATGCTGGTATGCATCTGTTGGCTTTGTTGCCATTCCGTGCATTATATGCGCTCTCCGATTGCCTGTATGTGCTGCTTCGTTATGTAGTGGGCTATCGGAAAAAGGTGGTGCGTACTAACCTGCGTAACTCATTCCCTGAGAAGAGCAAACATGAACTGCGTGAGATTGAGCGTAAGTTTTATCATTATATCTGCGATTATATGGTGTCAGAGGTGAAGCTGGCGCGCATTACTGCTCAGGACATTATTGAGCGTATGAGTTATGACAATTTTGATGTCTTCAACGACAGGGTAGAACAGGGCAGGGGCATAGCTCTGCTGATTCCTCATTATGGCAACTATGAGTGGTTAATTAATTTAAAACTGTTGGTACCCGAAGCATACCAGATTCTACATATCTACAAGCCTTTGCACAATCCTTATCTGGATGAGATGCTGAAGCAAGGACGAGCAAAGTTTGGGGGCATAAATGTTAGAAAACATGATACGGTGCGTACATTGGTAAAAATGCACAATGAAGGGGGCCTTTTTGGTGTGGGTTTCATTACTGACCAGAACCCTAACAAGACTGAGGCGAAGTATTGGACTACTTTCCTAAACCAAGACACGGTGTTTATGGATGGGGCAGAGAAATTGTCTAAGATGTTGGATATGAGTGTACTCTATGCAGACATTCATCTCGTGAAACGTGGCTATTGCCAAGTGCATTTTGAGGTGATTACCGATAACCCTAAAGAAACTAAAGACGGAGAAATCACAGAGGCATTTGTCCGGAAGTTGGAACAGACCATCCGTCGTGACCCTCCATATTGGTTTTGGAGTCACAAACGTTGGAAGATAAAGAGAAATGTCTAAAGTTGCAATAGTTATATTGACTTGGAACGGTAGCCGGATGCTCCGTTCGTTCTTGCCTTCAGTGCTCATGCACAGTCAGGACAAGGCAGATATCTATGTAGCTGACAATGGTTCGGAGGACGATACCCTACAGGTGCTTGCAAACGACTTCCCGACTGTTAAGGTTATCAAATTTGATAAGAACTACGGTTTTGCTGATGGCTATAACCGAGCTTTGCAAGAGGTCGAAGCTGAGTATGTGGTGTTGTTGAACTCAGATGTGGAGGTAACCGAACACTGGCTTACTCCATTGTTGTCATTTATGGATGCACATCCAGAAGTGGCGGCTTGTCAGCCTAAGATTCTGAGTTATAGTAACAAGACGCTTTTTGAATATGCAGGAGCTGCTGGTGGATATTTAGACCGCTATGGTTATCCATATTGTCGAGGACGCATTTTCAATACAGTAGAAGCTGATCAAGGTCAATACGATACACCTCAGCAAGTATTCTGGGCAACAGGCGCTTGTCTCTTTATTCGTTTGCATGACTATCGTGAGGCTGGTGGCTTTGATCATCGTTTCTTCGCGCACATGGAAGAAATTGATCTTTGCTGGCGCCTTAATGACAGGGGTAGGGAGGTGTGGTGTATCCCTGAGAGCACCATCTATCATGTGGGGGCAGCTACCTTGAAGCGTGAGAATCCCCGTAAGACCTTCCTCAACTTTCGCAACAACCTCCTGATGCTTTATAAGAATCTGCCCGATGCTGAACTGCATCATGTCATGTGGATGCGATACTGCCTCGACTATTTGGCTGCTATTACTTTTTTCTTAAAAGGCCAGTTCCCTAATGCAAAGGCTGTCTTTCAGGCACGCAAGGCTTATCATCAGCTACGTCCCGACTTTTTCATCTCTCGCAACCTTAACATGTTGTCTAGGGTAGAGCGGCCTGCTAAAACTCGATGGCATAAAAGTCTCCTTTGGACATACTATGTACAATTTAAGCATAAATACGCTATACTTTAGCATTCGTTACCCTATGGTTTAGGAGGCAAAAATCATGGATTTTTGAGGCGTGTTTGAAAGGAGGCATTCCTACGGTTTGTCGCAATATCTGCTATAGGTCGTTCCAGTATCTCCTATCAGTCATCGCAGTATCTCCTATAGGGGTACGGCAGATATTGCGACGACCCGTGGCAGATACTGCGACGAGTGATGCTATACTTTCCTTTACCCCATAGCAAACTTTACTGTCATTGATAACAAAGTCTGCATTAAGTGGCAAGAACTATTTGCTTAAAAAAGGTAAGATGACTAAAGGACTCTCAAGCCTATGGTAGTACCAAATGAACCGCTGAACTATGGATGTCTGCTTCCATCGGGGGATTGAGCTTTTCAATCAGTATATCAACAGTGTCTATGGTGGGGAAGTTTGAAAGGAGGCGATGGGCGATACGTCCTGTCACATGCTCCAAGAGGTTGGAGCGTTTTTGCATCTCGGCTTTCACCACTTTATACACCTCAGCATAGTTCACGGTGTCAGTTACGTCATCTGAAAGCATAGCTTGGGTTATGTCAACGGATAGGGTGAGGTTGACAACAAATTCATTGCCCACCACGGCTTCTTGGGGAAGAACGCCGTGGTAAGCAAAGAAATGCATGTCTTTCAAAATAATCTCACTCTTCATAAACATCAATCTCTTTCAGTATTTTCAATCATACTGATAATTTTGTTATTCAAGATGTCAGCCTGCAACAAGTCCTCTAAGGAGAGGTGCATGCGATAACGCCAGTAATGCTTTACGATAGCAGGAATATTGATTCGTTCGTCCTGTCCGTCCGGCAAACGCACCTCACCATCAATAGAAAGCCAGTCTTGCAATGATGGTACGCACAATATCGACTTGCCATGCAAGTGTGCATCAATTATTTCCTCGCAAATCTGTGGGGTAGCGGTTGAAGGAGCGAAACCAGATTTACCCATCACCACATTGTAGTAACGTTGTGTAATCTGCGGGTCTTCCTCCCACCAGCCGCGCAATGTGGACATATCGTGGGTGGAGATGGTGCAAACTGAACGGTAAGGATAATGGTCAGGATTGCCAAATTCTGTACCAAGTTCCTTAGGCATACGCTGAATCTCCAAAGAGAGAATACGCAAATCATTCATCACTGAAGGTACGCAATCAGGTATCATGCCTAAATCTTCACCACATACCAACATGTTGGTACACTGGGTGAGTTGAGGCAACTTCTTCATCGCCTGTTCGCGCCAGAACTCGTTGTGACGTTGGTAGTAATAATGATTATAGAGATTGGTGAAAGCCTGTTTGTCAGCTTCACTCAATGTCTGATAGATATAGTCATTCTGTACGCTGATGCGTGGATGGAAGCGGTTGGCATCGTGACGGTCACGCAGGAAGAGTACATCGCTAATGAGGCTATATAAACCCTCACGAATCTTTACACTGTTCTGGTCAGTCTTGCCCATAAAGTAGGCCTCCACCTGGCGTTGCGTAGCAAACTCAGGTTTCATGCTATACACCTCATAGGCATCAGTCGGCTGCAGGAATGTCTGCTTTACAAAGTCGGTATGTTCACCAAATAATTCACCCAAAAAACTTTCGTGGATATATGGCTTAGTGAAGAAGTCCTCATTGAAATGTAAGCCGAAACTCTCGATTTCCTCTTTCTTCATCGGCAATGATGGCACAAACTGTCCCAACAATCCGTGAACAGCATGGCTTGGCATCTCCCAGATACGGAAGAAGCCTAAGATGTGGTCGATGCGGTAAGCGTCGAAATACTCGCTCATCTTGCGGAATCGACGCATCCACCAAGCATAGTTATCTTTCTCCATAACATCCCAGTTGTAGGTCGGGAAGCCCCAGTTCTGACCATTTGCAGAGAAATCATCTGGTGGAGCACCAGCCTGTCCGTTGAGGTTGAAGTAATAAGGCTCCGTCCAAGCTTCCACACTGTTACGGCTGATGCCAATAGGAATATCACCCTTGAGTACTACTCCTTGCTTACGGGCATACTTGCTTGCAGCTGCCAACTGTCGGTCTAGGTGGTATTGTATGAAATAGTAGATGGCTATTTCAGGGAATATCTTACTGTCGCTACTGCACAACTTGGCTATCTCATTAGCGTCATACTTCTGGTACTTTGGCCATTCGCGGAAGTTGGGCGTGCCATATTTGTCACGTAGATAGCTGAAAGCTGCATAAGGTACCAACCAGTTCTGGTTGTTGAGGAAGAATGTACAGAAATCAGTTGACCTCATGGTTTCCTCTCCATCTTGCTTGAACAACAGCTTGTAATACTCCCACTTAGCATTGTTCACAGTCTCATAGTCAACTTGTGATAGTTTATTTAGCTTTACTCTCAATTTGTCGAAACTTGCCTGTTTCTTGGCATCCTTTAGCTCTCCCATCTGACGGAGGTCGGCATACATAGGATGTATGGCATAGATGGAGATACTGTTATAAGGGTAAGAGTCTGTCCAAGTCTTTGTGATGGTGGTATCATAGATAGGCAAGATCTGCACCATCTTCTGGTGCGTCTTAGCTGCCCAGTCAATCATCAACTTCAGGTCGCCGAAGTCGCCTACACCGAAACTAACCTCTGAGCGTAAAGAGAAAACAGGTACAGCTACGCCAGCGCCTTTCCATGGATGATGGTGGAATTGAGCATATCGGTCACCATAAACGATGGTTCCTTTCTCTTCCAATTCAGGCTCTGATAGCAAGCGGTTGGGGTTATCCTCCCATCCCAAGAACTCTTTCGTCTTAACATCCACCAGTACAAATTTATATTCTACAGGGAATTGCAGTTTGTTGATGTCTACTTCTACTTGCCATTCGGGATAGTAAGTGTCGCTCATTACCATCGCTTTCTCTGGATTCCAATTTCCGAAAACTTCCTGATTGCCACAGATAGCAAGGCGAACACTTGGTTTCGTAGGCATATAAGCCTTGATGACGATGCCACGTGCAGGTGTTGGCAAACCCAAATTACGTTTGTTGTGAGCTGTCCAAGCCTCAGTGAAAGCAGATGAATAGAGGTAACTGTTTTCTGGCAAGTCTTTCCAACTATCCATCAGTGTATAAACCTTGCCTTTCAGGTTGTGTGCATGAAGTACTCTCGGAAAGGCATGCCATTCCTCGCGTACGATTTCCTTACCACGTCCAATCAGGTAGTGATACTTGATGAGCTTAGTAGAGCTAACTTTTACTTCCAACTCAGCAGACCATCTGATGCCGTCGTTAGTGGTGAGGGCAACGGCCTGCTCAATATTGTCATTACCAAGTTCGGGCATGTTGCCCACAACTCTAACTTCCTCGCCCCAATGAGTGCGATATTCAATATTAAATTTAAGGTTCATATAACACAATAGCTACAATTAATTATGCAATTATATTAATTTTTTTGCATAATATTGCAGCTATTGCAAAGAAAATTTCTTTGTATGTAAAAAAAGTTGAAAAAAAACGGTTAACCGCACCTTGAAGCGCCACAAGTGGTGCAAATCAAGCAACCTTCTTGATAAACTAGTGTTTCGTTGCCGCAGTTAGGACACCTTTGGCCTTTGGCAGCTGTGCCATCGGCAATGTATTTTTTCAGGGCTCTTTCTACGCCATTCTTCCAAGTGTTGATATTTTCACTGTCAAGTTCCAATTGACCTACCAAGCGGATGACGCGATCAATAGGCATACGGTAACGCAACACACTGGAGATGAGCTTTGCATAGTTCCAGTATTCCTTGTTGAATTTCTCGGAAAGACCTTCAATCGTCACTTTGTAACCACGCTTGTTCTCAAACTGGAAGTCATATCGTTTGTTGCCGTTGTCATCTACATTCTTGATGATATATCCACGTGAGATAGTCTTTGGCAACATGATACCTTCCTCGTCGTCTAACACACCGGTAAAGATTTCATAAGGATATCCATCGAGCAAGCCCACAAATGCCACCCATTTCTCCTTGTTGTTCTGGAATTTCACTACATCGGCCTCTAGTACTTTTGGGCGCACCTCCACCACGGCAGGTTGAACACATGGTACTTCTTTTTTCTCTTCTTTATCGTCTTTTTTAGTAGATAGCAACACGCCAGCTCGTGAACCATCACGATAAACTGTGCATCCCTTGCAACCACAACGCCATGCCTCTACATATAGTTTGTTTACCAATGCTTCGTCAACATTATTCGGCAGGTTAATGGTCACACTGATACTGTGGTCCACCCACTTTTGAATACGACCTTGCATCTTCACCTTTTGTACCCAGTCAATGTCATTGGAGGTAGCTTTATAGTAAGGCGATTTCTCCACCAATGTGTCTAACTCTTCTTGAGAATAATGCTTGTAGATATCGTAGCCGTTCACCTGCATCCAAGTCTTGAACTTAGGATGGAAAACAATGTATTCCTCAAAAGCATCACCCGTTTCATCCACGAAGTCAACACGCACATTGGTGTCGTTGGGGTTCACCTTGCGACGCCGTTTGTAAACAGGCATGAACACTGGCTCAATGCCCGAGGTAGTCTGCGTCAACAGGCTGGTGGTTCCCGTGGGAGCGATGGTCAGGCAAGCGATGTTGCGGCGGCCATATTTCACCATCTC
>JAEEOD010000325.1 GCA_016284115.1 Bacteroidaceae bacterium | reverse complement strand
CGGTTAGCCTCGCGCACGGCGATGTTCTCCTTCATCACGTCGACCACGAACAGAGCGCTGGGCAGACGGGTAAGGTCAGCGATGGAACCGAGGTTCTTCTCGAGCTTGGCGCGCTGGCGGGTGATCTGGAGCAGCTCGCGCTTCGAGAGGTTTGCGAACGTGCCGTCCTGCATGAGCTTATCGATGTTCGACATCTTCTTCACAGCCTTACGGATGGTGGGGAAGTTGGTGAGCATACCGCCCGGCCAACGCTCAATCACGTATGGCATGCCTACTGATGTGGCTTTCTCAGCCACGATGTCCTTGGCCTGTTTTTTAGTAGCAACGAACAGGATTTTCTTTCCTGCCTTAGCAATCTGCTTCAGAGCCTCTGCGGCGTCGTCGACCTTGGCTACGGTCTTGTGCAGATCGATGATATGAATGCCATTGCGCTCCATGAAGATGTAGGGAGCCATGGCGGGATTCCACTTGCGCTTCAGGTGGCCGAAGTGGCAACCTGCTTGCAGCAGCTGGTCAAAATTTGTTCTTGACATAGTTGTTTGTTCTTTGTTTTGAATTGTTTGTTTACTTTCTTTTTTGATTCTCTCTTAGAATCCAGCCAGCAGGTAGTCTGATTGACGATTTACGGATTTACAATTTACTGATTTACGATTTACGATTTACGATTTACGGATTTACGATTTCTTTCTCCATTGCATTACGAAAGCGAGCAAAGCTCGAGTCCGATTTACGATTATTGCAATCCAAAAGGGTAATCATAATTATCAATTATCAATTATCAATTATCAATTGTCAACTATCAGAGTCCTGCCAGTTTAGATGCTAAACGGTTCAGTTTACATCACGAAGCGCGGAAAAACGACCACGACTGCGAGCAATCGTCAATCGTCAATCCGACAATCGTAAATGTATTAACGCTTACTGAACTGGAAGCGACGACGTGCCTTCGGCTGACCCGGCTTCTTACGCTCAACCTCACGGGCATCGCGAGTCAGGAATCCGTGGTCCTTCAGGGCCTTCTTGTCCTCGGCATTGATCTTCACCAGTGCACGGGCGATAGCCATGCGCAGAGCCTGGCTCTGACCGGTGAAACCACCACCGTCGAGGTTAGCCTTGATGTCGTACTTCTCCTCAACGCCCAGAAGCTGCAGGGGCTGCTTCACGACGTACTGCAGGATGCCAGAGGGGAAGTACTGATCGAGTTCACGCTTGTTAATAACAATCTTGCCGGTACCTTCTGTCAGGTAAACGCGAGCCACTGAGCTCTTACGACGGCCTATTGCATTGATCTGTTCCATATTCCTATTTCAACTTTGAATTACGTTAAACCATCAACGATTACTTATACAGATTGATATCGATAGCCTTCGGCTTCTGTGCCTCGTGCTTGTGCTCTGTTCCATTGTACACGTACAGGTTGTCAAGCAGATGACGACCCAGACGGCCCTTCGGCAGCATGCCCTTCACGGCGTGCTTGATGATGCGCTCCGATCCGTAGGGGTGCTTGCGCAGCTCGGCAGGCGTGTTGAAACGCTGGCCACCGGGATAGCCCGTGTAGCGTGTGTAGACTTTCTCAGTCTCCTTCTTGCCGGTGAAGACCACCTTGTCGGCGTTGATGATAATCACGTTGTCGCCACAGTCAACATGCGGGGTGAATGTGGGCTTGTACTTTCCGCGAAGCAGTTTGGCTACCTTTGAGCAAAGGCGACCAACGACCTGGTCGGTAGCATCGATCACTACCCACTCCTTCTGTGCTGTTTCCTTGTTCACGGAAATAGTCTTGTAACTTAAAGTGTCCATTTCTGAATTTGAATTTACTACTAAAAAACGTTTTCTATTATATAAATAATGTACATGCGCACGAGCGATTCACTAACCACGATGCCCGGCCAAAGACACCGCTATTAACACTCCCGTGCCGGGGAGCCTAAGACTCTCCCCCAAATAATCGGACTGCAAAGGTACAAAGTTTCTATGAAACTCTGCACGCCAAGTTCTCTTTTACCCGAAGAATTAACGTGATTTATGATATTTTAACCTAATTGCCAGATTCCATACAGCCAAATTCGGCACCTTGCACTCATTTCGCTCTTACATCCTACCGTGATGTTTACCGCATTTATGGCCTGCCATGTCTGCGCAATCAGCGATGAGCGCAGCTCATTTTTTTAGTAGCGCAGCAAACTTTTTCTCCTGCCATTTGCAGATTTTCCCCCTTTCGTTTTCGATTTACCGAAAAGATTTGTAATTTTGCAGGTTAGAAACGAACCTAAACGTTAGCATGGGAAATGGCTGGCTGACACATTAGGCATGTCAACGTGTACTATGAGTAAATGGCGAAGCAATACTATTCAACCTGATTTGAATATGCTCGATGGAATTGTAAATTCCTTAATGCTAAAGTAAAGGCTTTCTTAACGATACTGTAAAAACTTGAAAACATAGAATAAAATGGCAAAAGCAAACCTTTTATTAAATGGGTTGGCGGAAAAAGCCAGCTCATTGAACAACTGGACGCACTACTTCCAGCTGACTTTGGTAATTGGGAGGATGTAACGTACATTGAACCTTTCGTGGGCGGTGGAGCGATGCTCTTCTATATGCTTCAGCGTTGCGGAAATTAAAAAAACAATATGCTATGGTAAAGAAAGTAACGAATATACAAGTTAAAGATACTTCTATCCGTACTATGCAACAAAATGGTATTGATTATGTTTGTATCACGGATATTGCTCGCCAGAAGAATGCAGAAGAGCCCAAGGACGTAGTAAAGAATTGGATGCGTCTTAAGAATACCATCGAGTATATGGGACTTTGGGAAAAGCTTAACAACCCGCAATTTAAAGGGGTCGGATTCGACTCCCTTTACCAAGAAGCAGGAAGTAATGCATTCACCCTTAGTCCGACGAAATGGATAGAGCAGACAAATGCCATAGGTGTCATATGTGTTGCAGGTCGCAATGGCGGAACCTATGCCCAAAGGGATATCGCGTTCAAGTTTGCCAATTGGGTGTCAGTGGAGTTTGAGTTGTATCTCGTCAAGGAGTTCCAACGCCTCAAGGAAGACGAACAGAAGCAATTGGGTTGGTCAGTCAAGCGTGAGCTTTCAAAAATCAACTACCGCATTCATACGGATGCCATCAAACAGAACATTGTTCCCGAAGAGATTGATGCATACCACAAGTCGCTTATCTATGCAGAGGAGGCTGATGTGCTGAATGTGGCTATGTTTGGTATTACAGCCAAAGAGTGGCGTGATGCTAATCCGGACAAGAAGGGAAACATTCGCGACTATGCTACTATTAACGAACTCATTTGTCTCTCCAATATGGAGAATCTGAATGCTGTGTTTATCAATGATGGTTTGCCTCAGACGGAAAGACTTGTAAAACTCAATCAGATAGCAATTCAGCAGATGAAGGTGCTTGAAGAATCAGAAAATCGCAAATTCCTAAAATAAGACATGAATCTGAGATTTGACACATCCTTAACAGAAGGTTATAAAAGCGCAAGCCAAATAGCACGCATCTTAACTGAAGATTGGTTGGCACACAACATGTATTGCCCCATTTGTGGCAATGTGTCAATTCGAAGAGCAGAACCTAATGCGCCTGTAAAGGATTATATTTGTGAAAATTGCAAAGCTCAGTATGAATTGAAAAGTAAAAAGACTGAAGACGAAAGTTTCCAATCTACAGTTGCAGATGGTGTCTATAGAACGATGATAAGCCGCATCACTTCACTTGACAATCCAAGTTTCTTCTTTATGCATTATAACCGCTATGAAGTAAACTATTTGGTGATTGTTCCTAAATGTTTTTTCACTCCATCTGTTATTGAGAAACGTAAGGCGTTGGCTGATACTGCAAGACGTGCTGGTTGGGAAGGATGTAATATTTTGATGAGAGAGATACCAACTACAGCGAAAATACCGATTATTAGGAATGGATTTGTTTTACCAATACATGATGTCGTTTCACAATATCATCGAATATTCAATCTACAAACAAAATCGATTGAAAGCCGAGGTTGGTTGATGGACACGTTGCACATTGTTGAACGACTCGATGAAACATTTAACTTGAACCAAATGTATGCGTTCGTTGAAGAACTCAAACAGAAACATCCTGCCAACAACCATATTCAAGATAAGATTAGACAACAGTTACAGTTCCTGCGCGATAAAGGCATAATTGAGTTCAAAGGACGCGGAATATACAAAAGAATTTAAAGATGAAGCAGATATGACAGAATACATTTTCTATACAACAGAAGGCTTTGCACTAGCTCCGGATGGTGAAGATATTGAGAATTGCCAGCTACTTGGGCGTGCATACGGAGAAGATAAACACAATGCCCTTCAGAATCTCTTGAAAGAGAATCCATGGATAGAGCAAAGAGGTTTCAATCCTTATAAGGTTATAGGAAAAAAACTTGCATAAGATTCAAGCACATCAGTAATAACATGATAGATATTGACGGAAACTCCTTAGGTATTAAAGGTGAACCAACCAAAGGGATAATCTTTAAGGATTCAGAAGAGGGTGTTATGCTATTTTACGACCCTAACACTCAATATATATCATTCCGAGATGATGAAAACATTAAATATGACCAAATGGATTGTTCTTTCTTTTCTGATTGGTATTCAGTTACCAAAGAACTTGAATCAGATTATGGTATAGTATTAGGTTATTGACACAAAGTGGTCAAGTCGTTTATGTTGATAAAGGAGAGTGGGATAAGACTACTACACCAGAAGAAATGGATGCATTTAATCTGAGGTGGCTTTCTGCTTGCAGAGACCACATGAAAGATAATGCAACTATATGGATTTCAGGAACACACCATAATATTTTTAGTGTTCAACAACAACTCCTGAAGTTAGGCTTCAAAATACTGAACGTGATAACATGGGCAAAAACCAATCCACCACCAAACATTTCATGCCGATATTTCACCTA
>JAEEOD010000324.1 GCA_016284115.1 Bacteroidaceae bacterium | reverse complement strand
TTCCGTCAAATAATTCTATAAAATTCTGTATATTTGCACAAATTTAGGACTATTTTATGATTAAAGACACTGATAAACCCATCGACGACTTCGCTGCAGACGAAGCGACTGGGCACTCTGATTACAAACCAACCGACACCCACGATGCCAATGCCAAGCATCAATTGAGCGGCATGTATGAGAACTGGTTCCTGGATTATGCCTCCTATGTAATTCTGGAAAGAGCCGTTCCGCACATCATCGACGGCCTCAAGCCTGTTCAGCGCCGTATCCTGCATACCATGTGGCGCATGGAAGACGGTCGCTACAACAAAGTGGCTGGTATTGTGGGAGAAACCATGAAATTTCACCCCCACGGCGATGCTTCTATAGGCGATGCCCTAGTGCAATTAGGACAGAAAGAAATGCTGATTGACACCCAGGGAAACTGGGGTAACATCCTAACAGGCGACGGTGCGGCTGCACCCCGATACATCGAGGCACGACTCACTAATTTTGCCAAAGAGGTAGTGTTCAATCCCAAGACCACTGAATGGCAGTTCTCTTACGATGGACGCAACGAAGAGCCTATAAACCTGCCCGTTAAGTTCCCTTTGCTGCTAGCTCAGGGTGTGGAAGGTATTGCTGTTGGTTTGTCATCCAAGATATTGCCACACAATTTCAACGAGATATGCGATGCTGCCGTGAGCTACCTGCATAATGAGGACTTCAAGCTCTACCCTGATTTCCAGACGGGTGGCGCCATTGAAGTATCTAAATACAATGATGGCGAACGAGGTGGTAGTGTACGTGTACGTGCCAAGATAGAGAAGGTAGACAACCACACCTTAGCCATTCGAGAGTTGCCTTTCGGCCGTACGGTGGCGAATGTGTGTGACTCTATCGTGAAGGCAAACGACAAGGGTAAGATCAAGGTAAAGCAAGTGGAAGATCTTACTTCTGCCAACGTGGAAATATTGGTACACTTACAGAGCGGTGTATCATCAGACAAGACCATTGACGCTCTCTATGCTTTTACTGATTGCGAGATCAACATATCACCCAACTGCTGTGTCATCGACGAGCGTAAACCGCAATTCCTCACTGTTAGCGATGTGCTGCGTCGCTCGGTGGACAACACCAAGGACCTGCTGAAAAGAGAATTGGAAATCAAAAAAGGTGAAATACTGGAGCAGCTTCACTTTGCCTCGTTGGAGAAAATATTTATCGAGGAGCGCATCTACAAAGACAAAAAATTTGAAGAGGCTGCGAGCATCGATGCTGCTTGTGAGCACATCGACGACCGCCTCACTCCTTTCTATCCTTATATGGTGCGTGAGGTAACCAAAGAGGATATCCTGAAGCTGCTGGAAATCAAGATGGGTCGCATCCTAAAGTTCAACTCAGATAAGGCGGAAGAAGCGATTGTTAAGATGAAAGCAGATATCGAGGAAATCGACAAACTGTTGGCTGATTTGATAGAATATACAGCTAACTGGTTCCGCAAGTTGAAGAAGAAATATGGTGCTCAGTTCCCTCGCCGTACAGAGGTACGCAACTTCGACGTGATTGACTCGGCACGTGTCATCGAGGCAACAGAGAAACTGTATGTCAACCGTGAAGAAGGCTTCATCGGCTATGGCTCACAGATGAAAAAAGACGAGTTTGTGTGCAACTGTTCTAACCTAGACGATGTGATTGTGTTCTTCCGGGATGGTCGCTATGTAGTGACTTCCGTAGCCGACAAAAAGTTCGTTGGCAAAGATATCTATTACATCGCCTTGTTCAACAAGAACGACAAGCGTACCATCTATAATGTGGTCTATCGTGACGGCAAGAATGGATGGAACTTCATCAAACGCTTTGCGATAACAGCAGTAGTACATGACCGCGAATATACCATCACGCAAGGTAAAGAGGGTTCCCGTATGCTGTATTTCACTGCCAACCCTAATGGTGAGGCTGAAATCATCAAGGTAACACTCAAGCCTAACCAGCGTCTGAAGAACCTGGTCATCGACCAAGATTTCAGCCAGATTCTCATCAAGGGTCGCCAAGCGATGGGTAACATCCTCACCAAATTCCCTATTCACCGCATCACGCTCAAGGCGCATGGTGTCTCTACGTTGGGAGGTCGTGAGGTTTGGTTCGACGAGGATGTGAAACGTCTCAACTACGACGGGCACGGAAAACATCTGGGTGAGTTCATGGACGGTGAATTGATACTGGTGGTACTGGAGAATGGTGATTTCTATACCACCGACTTCGATACCAACAACCACTATGACGATAATATCAGGGTAATCGAGAAATTTGACCCACATAAAGTATGGACGGCTGTGCTCTATGATGAATCGCAGAAGGGCTTTCCTTACGTAAAGCGCTTCTATTTTGAGGCGACCAACCGCAAGCAGAACTATTTGGGCGACAACCCCGAGAACCGTCTGTTGTTGCTCACCGACCAGTATTACGCTCGCTTCGAAGTGACGATGGGTGGTGACGATTCCTTCCGTGGGAAAATAGAGGTGGATGCCGATGAGTTTATTGCCATCAAGGGCTACAAGGCAAAGGGCAAACGTCTTACTACCTACACCATCAAGAAAGTCAAGGAACTGGAACCTACTCGCTTCCCTGAGCCGCCTGCAGAACCTGCTCCAGCTGATGAGCCAATAGAGGTAGAAGACCCTGATAACGGCAAGAGCAACGGTGATATCTTAGATGAGTTGACGGGACAAATGAAACTATTCGACAATTAATCTTCACTCCCCAATAAGTGGCCATTAAACATTTAGAATTGAAGATAGGGAAATATATATTGACCATTGCTTTTTTGCTGTTGGTTGTAACGGCAAAAGCACAAGAGAGCCAAGGGCCTATTTACACTCGTGCTACTTCCTACGGTTTGGGCTTCACGTCGCTGCAGGACACCTACCTTTCCCCAGAAACCTACAAAGGTTGGGAGGCTCGTTTCTCTCGCGAGACATTGCACCAGACAAAGTTGATGCAAGGTAAGATATGGCAGCAGACCTACTTCCAAGGAAACTTCGGTTATACCGACAACCGTGCAGAGAATAATAAGACGGCTACAGCCTTGGCCAACTGGAACTATGGCTGGTATTATCGTCAAGCATTGACACATAACTTCGATGTTCTGATGGGTGGTGCTGCCGACCTGAATGGTGGCTTTACCTACAATATGCGCAATGGCAATAACCCCGTTTCACTCAGAGCGCATGCCTCGATTGACGCATCTATCTTGGCTATGTGGAACTTGCAAGTCAAGAACCGTCCGCTCACGCTGCGCTATCAAGCCAACTTACCCTTGTTGGGAATGATGTTCATGCCGCACTATGGACAGTCCTATTACGAAATGTTCTCCATCGGCGAACGTGGTGGTACGCTGAAAGTAACAACCCCATTCAGTGCTCCATCGCTGCGTCAGATGTTGTCTGCCGACTACCCCATTGGCAAGATCACCCTGCGCTTCACCTATATATGGGATGCCCAGCAAGCACACATCAATCAGATTAAGTCACACGTCTACAGCCACATCTTCATGATTGGCGTAGTTAAACGCTTCCAGAAACTATGAAACGCCTGTTGTTGATGATAATGTCGCTGGTGCTGCTCACAGGCTGTGTGCATGAGGAGAACAACGAGAACTCTCCGATGGGTAATTTCGAGGTGTTGTGGAAAATCATCGACGAGCACTACTGTTTCCTCGACTACAAACAAGTGGATTGGAAGGCGGTGGGTAACCACTATCGCCCTTTCATCACTGATGATCTGTCGAACGACCACCTCTTCCAGATCTTGGGCAATATGCTGGCAGAGCTCAAGGACGGACACGTGAACCTCTATGCTTACCATAACACGGCACGCTACTGGAACTGGTATGAGGACTACCCTCGCAACTACAGCGAAGAACTGGTGGAAAAATATTTAGGACACGAGTACCGCATCGGTGGAGGCCTGCGCTATCGCATCCTGGATGATAATATCGGTTATATAACCTGCACTAGTTTCTCGAACGCTATCGGCAACAACTCTCTGAGTGAGATGTTGCGCTACCTCGATATTTGCAATGGTATCATTATCGATGTTCGCAACAACGGAGGTGGTGAGCTCACAAATGCCCAGCGCTTAGCAGGACGATTCACCAACGAAAAAGTGTTGGTGGGCTATATGTGTCATAAGACAGGCAAGGGTCATAGCGATTTCTCTGAGCCTGAGGCTATCTATATTGAACCGGCAGATGGCGTGCGATGGCAAAAGCCTGTAGTGGTGCTGACCAACCGCCATAGCTACAGCGCCACTAACGACTTTGTGAACTCTATGCGCTACATGCCGAAAGTCACTATCATAGGTGACCAGACAGGAGGCGGGTCAGGCATGCCATTCAATTCGGAATTGCCCAATGGCTGGGGTGTACGCTTCAGTGCCTGTCCTACGTTTGACGCAGAGATGCAGCAGATTGAATTTGGCATCGAGCCAGATATAAAGATTGACCTCTCACCAGCCGACCAGGCACAGGGTATCGACACCATTATCGAGGCCGCCCGAGCCTTTTTGAATAAAAAACCATAAGAAATTTGCAAATCCACGCAATAAGCGTTAATTTTGCATCGCATTTAAGCAATACATTGCGGGTATGGCGTAATTGGCAGCCGCGCCAGACTTAGGATCTGGTGGAGAAATCCGTGAAGGTTCGAGTCCTTTTACCCGCACAAATATTGAAGTCCTCTCCGATATTAGGAGGGGATTTTTCTTTTGAATGATGTTTGATGGATGATGTGTCCCTTAAACAATGCGCAATGTCTTTTGGCAAGAAAGCAGAATAACTTACTCCTTTTGCATTACCTCACCATTATTCATCTCAAAATTATACACCCCGCCCTGCTCGCTCAGTTCAAATACAGCCATTTTCTCGGTAGCATTATCTACGATGATAACAGAGCTGTTTTCGGCAAAGCGTGTGATGCTGAAGGTCAGCGGTTCGCTCTGCACAGGAGCATTGTATAGCATGCTGTCATTCACTAACACCTGCATGTCGTTACCAACAAATCCCTTCACTAAGGAAATGGCATACGACTCAGCATAACGATGCTCCTGTTTCTTGCTCTGCTCACGGAAACTGAGGTAGAAAAAAATGGCCACAATGATGAATACAGCAAATGCCAGCAGTCCGTTGCCCAACATAAACTGCTTATTTGTTTTCAGATGTTCAGTATCATGATTTATCATTTCATCGAGTTTTTAGTTACTGCTTGCAATATTAAGCAAAAAAGGCGGAAGTAACAAGCAGCAACAAAAAAAACTTGATGCTTGCATAGTAGATCAACCATCGCAATTGAAAGCATATATACATTAAAAGTTGTATGAATCGAAAATAAATTGCATATTTGCATCTTAGATTTGTATTAAAAACCATATCGAAATGAAAAAAGTGATTATGATGATGGCAGTAGCTATGATGACAGCTTGTAGCAACAAGGTAGATAATGCCTTGAATAACGAAAGTGCGGCATCGCCTGTAGATGAAACAAAACCTTTGCGATTGGCTGTGGCAGGTGTGACTCACGGACATGTTGGTGAAGTTGCCGGCAGGGTAGGTAGAGGAGATTTTGAAGTGGTGGGTGTAAGTGAGGAGAATGATACCTATCGTGCAGACAATGCGCTGAGTAGTAAAGTACCAGCAAGTGTGTTCTACAAAAGCCTTACAGAAATGCTTGACCAAACAAAGCCAGAGGTGGTAGCAGCCTACGGCTCTATCAAAGACCACCTCGCTGTAGTCGAAGCTGCGGCTCCCAGAGGCATAGATGTAATGGTGGAAAAGCCACTTGCTGCAACGTTTGAAGATGCTTTGCGCATCCAGCAACTGGCACAGCAGTATGGCATCAAGGTGGTGACCAACTACGAGACTACCTGGTACAGTACCAACCATTATGCCAAGCAGTTGATTGATGAAGGAATGATAGGAGAAGTGAGGCGCATCAATGTGCAAGACGGCCATCAAGGACCATTCGAGATTAACTGCGAACCACGATTCACAGATTGGCTTTGCGACCCTGTGCTGAACGGCGGCGGTGCAGTGATGGACTTTGGATGCTATGGCGCTGACATCGTGACCTGGATTCGCAAAGGAGAGCGTCCACAAAGCGTGTATGCCGTGCTGCAACAAAACAAACCCGACAAGTATCCGAAGGTAGATGATGATGCGACCATCGTGCTACAATATCCGGGTATGACTGCCCAGATTATGGCATCATGGTGCTGGCCTTGGAATCACAAGGACATGACTATCTATGGCGACAACGGCTATATCTATCAACGCACAGGCACTCGCATGGATACCCTCATCGGCGAAGAGCTGACTACCGATGCGGAGGTTCCTAAGCTGGAGCAACCCTACAACGATGCTTTCCGCTATCTGAAGGCGGTGGTCAGAGGGGATATCAAAATGCTGCCCTATGACCTTGGCGGATTGGAGAATAACGTACTGGTGGTGGAGATTCTGGAAGCTGCCAAAAAGAGTGCATCAACAGGAAAAAGTATTGAATTATGAAACATCTTCTATTATTTATAGTGTGTCTGGTTAGTTCCACCGCATTCGGTATTGGGGTGGAAAGGGTGGAACCTGCCAACTGGTGGGTAGGCATGAAGAATCATGAACTGCAGTTGATGGTGCATGGTGAAGGAATTGCTAATGCCAGCGTTTCAATCCAATATCCAGGCGTGTATCTGAAAGAATCTGTAAAGACAGACAACCCCAATTACCTTTTCTTGTACCTGGACATCTCTGATGCAGCCAAGGCTGGCAAGATGAATATTGTATTTACCGAAGGCAAAAACAAGCTGTCTGTGCCTTATGAGCTTAAGGCCAGAGAGCATAGAAAGATGGCGCAGGGCGTTTCAACGGCAGATGCCATCTACCTCATCACTCCCGACAGATTTGCCAATGCTGACCCTTCGAATGATGAACTCGATGACGTCAAGGTGAACAGAAGCCGCAGTGGAGCACGTCACGGTGGTGATATGAGAGGCATCATCAATCATTTGGACTATATTCAGGATTTGGGATTCACGGCCGTATGGCTCAATCCTGTACTTGAAAACCGACAGCCTGGTGGCTCTTATCATGGCTACTCCACTACTGACTATTACAAGGTTGACCCTAGATTCGGCTCGAATGAGGAATATCGTGAACTGGTGGATAAGGCGCATGGCATGG
>JAEEOD010000027.1 GCA_016284115.1 Bacteroidaceae bacterium | reverse complement strand
AACCTGTATTCTTGCGCGGTGTTAGTATTCACGAAGAGGCTCCTTTCCGTCAAGGTAGGGCATGGAGTGAGGCAGATGCCCGCACTTTGCTGAGCTGGGCGAAAGAGTTGGGCTGTAACTACGTGCGATTGGCTCATTATCCGCATAATGAGCACATGGTTCGTGAGGCAGAAAAGATGGGTATCATGGTGTGGAGTGAGATACCAGTCTATTGGACTATTTCTTGGGAGAATCCTGACACATATAAGAATGCTGAAGCTCAGTTAAGGGATGAAATTAGTAGAGACCGCAATCGTTGTGCAATCATCATCTGGTCGGTTGCGAATGAGACGCCTCATGGAGAAGCCAGAGACAAATTCTTGAGTAGTCTTGCCAAATATTGTCACGACAATGATCCCGTACGCTTGGTAAGTATGGCGATGGAGGTTACGTCAACTACTTCAGGCAATCTCAATCGTCTGCAAGACAATATGCACCAGTATGTGGATGTAGTGAGTTTCAACGAGTATGTGGGGTGGTATCGTGACACCAAGGCGGCTCGTAATATGGTATGGGAGATTCCATATGAGAAGCCTGCCATCATCAGGGAGTTTGGCGGCGGAGCCTTACAGGGTTGGCACGGATCTCCAGACCAGCGTTTCACTGAAGAGTTCCAGGAAGACCTCTATAGAGCCAACGTGGATATGTTCGAGCGTATCGAAGGGTTGGCAGGCACCTCTCCTTGGATATTGATGGACTTCCGCTCTCCTCGACGTCAGCTCTATGGTGTGCAAGATTTCTTTAACCGTAAAGGACTGGTGTCGGAAAAGGGCATTAAGAAACAGGCATTCTACGTGATGAAAGAATGGTATGATAAGAAGCGTAAGGAGTATGAAAAGTAGTTCTTTTTTTACATTACTCTTACTGCTTGCCAGTTGTTCCAATAATGATCAATCGTCAATAGTCAGCAGTCAATACCCCATCGATCCCGTACCTTTCACCAGTGTGAAGGTGGATGGAGGATTCTGGGGACAACGATTGCAGGCAAGCAGAGAGGTGACGGTACCTTTGGCTTTTAGTAAGTGTGAGGAAACAGGACGCTATCGCAATTTTGAGAATGCAGCTCATCCGAGCGATACCATCCAAGTGGGTGGCTTCTCGTTCGATGATACCGATGTGTATAAAACCATCGAGGGAGCCAGCTATTTACTACAGACATATCCCGATGAAAAGCTGAAGAATTATATTGATAGTGTATTGGTAATTGTAGCAGGAGCACAGGAGCCTGACGGTTATCTCTACACTGCCAGAACTATGAATCCCAAACATCCACATGAGTGGGCTGGCAGTCAGCGCTGGGAGAAAGTGGAGGAGTTGAGTCATGAATTTTATAATTTAGGTCACATGCTGGAGGCGGCTGTGGCGCACTATCAGGCTACAGGGCAACGCAACTTTCTGGATATCGCCATCCGATATGCTGATTGTGTGATTCGTGAGGTGGGACCTAACACAGGGCAGGTAGTCAGGGTGCCAGGGCATCAGATTGCTGAAATGGGATTGGCCAAACTCTATTTGGCTACTGGTGATCAGAAATACTTGGATCAGGCCAAGTTCTTCCTTGATTATCGAGGCAAGACTGAGCATCGTGACCCTTATAATCAGACACACCTGCCTGTGTTAGAGCAGAAAGAGGCAGTGGGTCATGCAGTTCGTGCTACCTATATGTATGCGGGTATGGCTGATGTGGCAGCTCTTACCGGGGATGAAGGCTATATCCACGCCATTGATACCATCTGGAACAATATCGTTTCGAAGAAGATGTATATCACGGGTGGCATCGGCTCTACCAACGAGGGTGAGGCATTCGGTGCTAATTATGAATTGCCCAACGCTACTGCCTATAACGAGACTTGTGCGGCTATTGGTATGGTGTATGTGAACCATCGCTTGTTCTTGTTGCATGGTGATTCGAAATATTATGATGTGCTGGAACGTACCTTATATAACGGACTGATATCGGGGGTGTCGTTGGATGGTGATGCTTTCTTTTATCCCAATCCACTGAAGGTGAGCAAGGACCGCAAATACCAACGTCAGGCTTGGTTTGGTTGCGCTTGCTGTCCGTCAAACATCTCACGTTTCATCCCTTCGTTGCCTGGCTATGTGTATGCAGTAAAGGATAACGATGTTTATGTGAACCTTTTCATGGGGAATACCTCGATCTTACAGGTGAATGGTCAACCTGTCACGCTGAAACAAGAAACGGCTTATCCCTATAGTGGTGATGTGAAGCTGACGGTTGAGCAGGCAACTCAGCCTTTTACTTTGAAGGTACGTATTCCTGGATGGACGCGTAACGAAGTGATGCCGTCGGATCTTTATACTTTCGCAGACCAAAAGCAAAGTACTTGGAGCGTGAAGGTG
>JAEEOD010000323.1 GCA_016284115.1 Bacteroidaceae bacterium | reverse complement strand
GCATCTACATACTTCATCTCGCGCAATCCAGCTTGATACTTGATGGTAGTAGCATTCCCTCCATCGGGAGCAAACTTGAATCCAGCATCATAAAGATACGGTTCTCCATAACCATTCGGCCACCACAGACGGAATTCGTTCATGGCAAGTTGGAAGTAATGACGAGGAGAAAACGTGATTTCCTGTTCAGTATTGGCAGGAAGCGTGATGGGCAGTTCAAATCTCACATTGCCAATCCAACCACTGAGTACGCCCTTGCAAGAACTGGAATGATTGTTTTTGACAAATACAGAAGGAGTGACGTATGCTGTTTTTCCATCGGCAGAAAGTTCTGTCTTTACGTATGGGTCGGAAACGGTTACCATACCAGTTGAAGTAAGATACACTTCATTCCAAATACCAGCCTCACGACCTCTGACTGTGGTAATCCAATCCCAACCAACGGTAGCGTGGAAAGTAGGATTGTCAGCTCCCAAGATACCACCATTATATTGCGTCGTGTTTTTGTCTTTCTCCTTTATCGCCGCAAAATGGTCGTTGCAAATAATCTCCACGGCGATATAATTGGTACCTTTCCGCAAAAGTCCTGTGACATTAAACTTGCCGCGCATGAACGCTCCTTCTATACGTCCCAATCGTTGACCATTCAAGAATACGTTGGCTTTCCAATTGATGCCATCGAAATGCAGCCATTGTTGTTGTCCGTCCAAAGCTGCATCATATTCGAACTCATCACGATACCAGAAATTAGAACGGAAAAATGACTCCGATATCTGGTCGACATTATCAGCATAGTTGGGATTCGGTACTGCACCGATATTAATATACGAAGCCAACACTGTGCCAGGCACTGTGGCAGCGATCCACTTGCTGGTGTCGAAGTTTTTGGAGGCTATCTCCTCGCCTGTGGCATTAACCTCAGATGCCCGTTGCAAACACCAATTGCCACCGCTCAGTTCATAGCGGTTTCCACGTTTGCCGGCAATGGCATGGGGAATGTATTTTTTTTGCTGACTCGACAGCACCTCCATCTCACGCAATGCATAATAACCGACTTCACCCGTTTCCTCCATCAGCAAACGTACATAGCGGCAGTTGGTCTTAGGTATGGTTTCTGTAGAAATGTCTGCTATCGTTGTCCATGATTTAGCGTCATCCGAGACCTGGATACACCCCCGCTTAGGTGCCTGATACCAATAGAGCTTCACTTGCTCGATAGGCAAGACACTACCCAAATCGGTATAGAGCCACTGCTCACCACCGCCACTACTTATCCACATGCTGCAAAACTGTCGTGAAGAAAGCAAATCCACGTCCTTGCCTTCGGCATCAATGAACTGTAACTCTCGGATGTCCCAGTGGGCAGTTCCTTCCATATCGAACAATACCCGCAGGTGATTAGCCTTATAAGGTGTATCCAGCCGGATAGTCTCTTGCAAGACTCTGGCGGGCAGATAGTTTTGTTCCTCCTGCTTATTTGGGTCGGAGTGCAGTTTGTAATGAAGCAGTTCACCCGGCAATCCGTCTCCTTTCTGTTCTCCTATAGTCTGCCAGTTCTTACCATCGGTGGATATCTGCACTCTGAGGCTATACCCCTTCGTAGCGACCTTGTCATCATAAACCGCCATGCCCTGAATCTTAAGTTTTGCAAGACAGACAGCCGGAGCAGGGTCGTTCCAGTCATATTGCAACCAAGTATGACTACCCATCAGGATATTCCTTGAGAATTTGCCACCATCAACTGCCCATTCCGCCTCTTTGCGCGGCAAGACTCCATTTGGCGTTCTTACTGAAAGTGTTGCCGGCTCACGAAGGTCATACAGTCCGTCGGTCACCAAATGTGCCACATGATTATAATCGAGTGTCGAAGAGGCATAGGCCACGCGGTGAAGCGCGACATTGTTAAGTTCTCCACTTCCTGCATTCCAACTGACAGTCGGTGCATAATACTCACCGGGCGCCCCCGGATACTGTCCTATTCCCCGTGTTCCATCTGCCCAAACTACAAGTGTGGCAGTGAGTAGGCATAGCGTCAATACAGATTTCTCAACAAATTTCTTCATGTTCTTAGTTGTTGTCTCGTTGTTGCAAAGATACTAATAGTAATTCATATATCAGCAGTTTTAACCAAGAACATTATGTATGCTCATTGTATTGTATGTGTAACTCTTCTATTATAAATCGCCAAATGTTCTTGAGCGTATCACTTAATTCAAATTCCTTCACATAGACCAGAATGTGAAAGACATGAAAAAAAGGAGTTTGGCAAGAAGTAGAAAAAACAGCAGTCAATCTATCAAAAAAGATAACGTTCCTTTAGGTAGTTAATCCACAACAGTTCTTTATGGCCATGAAAACTGTCTTGCATCAGCTGAAATAGTTTCTCGAAAGTGACAGCAGTCCAAGTTTGTTGTCCTTTTTCAGTAAGCCATCTTTT
>JAEEOD010000322.1 GCA_016284115.1 Bacteroidaceae bacterium | reverse complement strand
TTATGTTTGCTAAGGTTGATTCCATCACTCTGAATTTGTACTTTCTCTTCAAACTTTAATCCTGTTGTTGTATCTCTACTCATATGTACTCCTTTCACTTGCTAAACTTGTTAGCAATACCAGAAGCTGTATAGCTATCTGGCTTAATAGCAACATCGAAACCTGCTGAGTGAACCCATGCAACGATTTCGCTGATAAGCTGATTTGTTTTACCATAGTGACCAATGTCACAGTGTACACTGAAGTTGATATCGAGGTCATCAATAAGAACTTCGTGCTCGTCGATAAGAATATCTCCGATACCATCAACCAAACCTGTTGCGTTTTCGATTGAACGTGAAGTCTCTTCATAGATTTTCTGCTTCAATGAAGTAATCTTCTGCAAGTATTCAGTACGGTAGAAGAAAATGCCGCCGTGACCAACACGGTGAACAGCAACTACTTCAACCATCTTGGTTGATGCGTGGTTCTGTGAGTCTGTACCAACTGTGATATCATACTTTGTGTCCTTGTCCTCAGCAATGTACTCAGCAATAAGCCGAATCATTTCTGACTGCGTACACTTTTCTCCGTTACCGCGCCGAAAAATCTTTTCCTTTTCCATAGCGGTTACTCTCCTCTCATAGTAAAACTCAAGACTCTTCTTTAATAAGGATTTGAACCTCACTTCCAGTTTCTGAGACTGGCGTGCTACCTGATTACACTATTATACAAAAATGGCTGTATAAGAATAAGATAAATAGGTTGCTGTAGAGTCTTTGTTGGTGCCCTTGATGGGATTCGAACCCACACTGAACGGATTTTAAGTCCGCTGCCTCTGCCTGATTGGGCTACAAGGGCATAAACAAGATACGTTTGTCGTTGTCTCCTGCTCTGCCAGTTGAGCTACCGCTGCTCCATAGGCGCAACGGGTGGGACTCGAACCCACAACCCGGGGATTAAAATTCCTTAAACTGTATGAATTGCTGTGCGTATCTTAAATGGTGACGGGTACGGGACTCGAACCCGTGTCTTCGCCGTGAAAGGGCGATGTCTTAACCTCTTGACTAACCCGCCATAAAGTGGTCGGAGTGACAGGACTCGAACCTGCAGCCTCAGCATCCCAAATGCCGCGCGCTACCACTTACGCTACACCCCGATAAATCGGTGAATTTATTAAGTCCTCACCGCAGAGACTATACGCATATTGTTGTGGAAACAAGCGGTTGCTATCCCGCCGCCATAGCCAACACAAGCTATGAACCTTTCTAACATCTTGTATCTTTTCACTCGCCAAGAGCAGCGAGCCGTCTTGGGTTCCCACACTATCGCAGTAAACGCGCCGCTTAACCACTCGGTTTAGGCTGAAAGAACCGAGAAATTGCCCCTTACATCGTCAGCAGTAGATGTGTGATGTACATCAAGGAGGGAGTGCTCTACCTTTCCCTCTAATTGCCTAAGACGGAGTAGAGATGGTCTCAGGACTTTTTGGGTATAAAGGGAGTTTTACAACTTCCACGTTGGGTTTTAACGTCTTTTCCTTGACATTGGATGCCAGCCGTGGACTCGAACCACGCACATCGTCGGAGCACCAAGCTTAAAATAGGAATCGAACCTATCAAACCGATTTTACAATCGTCACCTGAGCATAGCCGGCAATATCAGTGAGGTTCTAAAATCTAAGCCAGTGCAGGCACTCGCTTTTTGAAACTCCCCTCAATGTTTTGGTCTTTCACGCTTAGACTATTGCCTAAGAGCTTCAAAGGAGGTATGACCACTGTCACCCTACTCGAAAGTTATATTTCAAACTTTCTATAATAATTATACCAAAAATTTTGGAAAATGTCAACTTTTTGAATCTCAGAATTTTTTTAATCACAAGACACGACTTTTACCCAACAGCCGGACTCGAACCGGCAATTTATTCTTTTTCAGAGAATTGTCTTAACCACTTTGACTATACTGGAAGTATGAATTGCTGCGTGTGTCTTATTTGGTTGTGGTGGCGGGATTCGAACCCACGGATGACGGAGTCAAAGTCCGTTGCCTTACCACTTGGCGACACCACAATATTGCCGTTAATTACGGCAAGTCAGATGGGATGCCAAGATAAATCTCGCCATAGTATTCGCCGATTTCCTACATAGGAATCCAGCCCTTACCGGGAACGTTTACTCTTACTACTTCGCCGCCCTTATCATTCTCAATAAGTTCGTCGAGTGCATCTTTTAATTCCTAAACAGTCATGCTGTTCACCTCTTATTTTGGTGGGGTGAAGGAGGAGAATCGAACTCCCAACTGCAGAGCCACAATCTGCCGTGATAACCATTTCACCACCGACACCATCATTAGTTGACCTAAATGCCCAAGCCTGCGTCCGTGAGGCTTATAACTGCGGGACTACGGTCATCGCACACTTTCACATTTATTTTTCATGGATGTGCCCCATTAGATGCCTTTCACATCAGTTATTTCCTGTGGTAATAAGGTAGGGAAGGAAAATGGTATCTCTACCATTTTCCGACCTTTATCAGTACTTAACCACGAACTCCTTAACCATCTGGTTTCTCATGTCATCCCAGTCATAGCGAATAGTCATGATGCCCTTTACAAGCTGCATGAACTCCATAGCCTTAACCTCGTCGAAAAAGATTCTCATAAACATAAGCATTCTCCTTTCAGATTAAGCAGTTTTCCCTTAACTTTCTATAATAATTATATCAAAAATTATAGAAAAAGTCAAGAAGTTATTTACTTAGAATTTTTTCAGTTTCTGTCTTGAAGCCACAGAAGTCAAAGATTTTTAACTCGCCGTTTATCCAACCACAATTTCCCGCTCTGATATCGTTAATATCATACTCAACAAGAAACTGTTGAAGGTCGTCAAGAGCATCGTGAGAATATGCTGCAAGAAAGTAACCTAACACATCAGGTTTAATTCTGCCAACAAGGTCTTTAAGACCGTTCTTCCTACAATAACCATGTAGTCCTTCACAGTTTAGAACAAACTGCGGCGGAATTTGTTGTTGACCATAAACACTATGGTATTGATAACCGACAGGCATCAATTTATCATATTCGGAATATTCTTCTACCGAAAGGTCTACTTTCTTCTGCTCATATATTGAAGGAGCAATCTCCTTTGTTTCTGCAAAGAAATAATCAACTCCAACGTCTTCTGCCGCCTGATATAGTTGATATTCCATTTTTGCATAATCCGGAAACTCTTCTGTCATTTCATCATCGCACGTTTCTTCATTGTACCATGACACGCCGCTGTAAGAAGTTTTGAGGACGCAGTCCTCTAAAACTATTACAACTTTACTGGCACCGGTATGCCA
>JAEEOD010000321.1 GCA_016284115.1 Bacteroidaceae bacterium | reverse complement strand
AAATGAAAACTGGTAGTCCCGCCGAGAATCGAACTCGGATCTAGGGTTTAGGAAACCTCCATTCTATCCATTGAACTACAGGACCATCAAATAAAGTGGGGCCATTTATAAGCCCCACCTTATTATATTATAAGCAGGCATCACGCCTTAACTTCTTCTTCCTTCTCTTTCTTCTTATCAGTCATCTTGATAATCTGATAAGCGATAGGAGATGCGATAAAGAGTGATGACATCGTACCGAAGATAACACCCAGAATCATAGCGAATGCGAAGCTGCGAATAGACTCACCACCGAGGATGAAGATACACAGCAGCACAATCAATGTACTGATAGAGGTATTGATGGTACGTGCCAATGTTGAGTTCAGAGAATCGTTGAACACCTGCATCATACCACGTTTGCGATACAACTGAGTGTATTCACGTACTCGGTCGAAGATAACCACCTTATCGTTGATTGAGTAACCAATAGCCGTCAGCACAGCACCAATGAATGTCTGGTCAATCTCCAATGAGAATGGCAAGATACCCCAGAACATAGCATACGCACCCAAGATGATAGAGGTATCGAGAATCAACGCACCTGTAGCACCAATTGAGTAAGCAATGTTGTAGAAGCGGATAAGGATATAAATACCGATAGCAATCAGCGCCAAGATGACTGACCAGATAGCTGAATAAGTAATATCTTCAGCGATACTTGGACCCACCTTCTGAGAACTGATGATACTACCACCTGTGTAGTTATCACGGTCGATGAATGTATCAAGAGAGATATCCTGAGTCAGCAGAGGTTTCACAGCCTCATACAAACGGCTCTCAATCTCTGAATCTACATTCTGACTATCTTCGTTGATGCGGTAGTTGGTACTGATACGAACGGTACGACCATCGGTACCTACAGCAATCACGCTCACATTTGCATCTTCAAAACTGTTGGCTACTAATGAGCGGACTTGCTCTGGTTCTACAGCATTCTCAAACTGAACATTGAAGTTACGACCACCCGTAAAATCGATGCTTCGGCTAAGACCACGTATAGTTATGAAACCAATACAAATCAAGAATACAACACCACCGATAGTCAGCCAACGCTTACGAGGGCCCATAAAGTCGAAGTGAACATTGGTCATCAGGTTCTTAGAAATATTGGTGGTGAATGTGAGGTTCAACAACTTATCCTTACCCATGAAGAATTCATATACCAGACGAGTCATGAACACAGCAGTAAAGAAGGAAATACAGATACCGATGATCAAGGTGGTTGCGAAACCACGAATAGGACCTGTACCGAAGTTGAACAGGATGATACCTGTCAGCAATGAGGTAACGTTAGAGTCGAAGATAGCGCTAAACGCATTCTTATAACCTGCAGCCAAAGCATCCTTAGTGGTTTTGCCGGCACGCAACTCTTCTTTCGTACGCTCATAAATCAACACGTTTGCATCCACTGCCATACCTAAGGTCAACACCATACCGGCAATACCTGACATGGTCAGCGCAGCTTGGAATGATGAAAGAATACCCAAAGTAAAGAACAGGTTCATGATCAGCGCACAATTGGCAATCATACCAGGTACGATACCATACATGCTGCACATGTAAATCATCAGCAGAATCAAAGCTACGATGAATGAGGTAATACCAGCATTGATAGAAGCCTGACCCAGTGATGGACCCACGATATCTTCCTGAACGATATGTGCAGGAGCCGGCATCTTACCAGACTTCAGCACGTTTGCCAAGTCCTTAGACTGCTCAGGAGTGAAGTTACCAGTAATTTCAGAGTTACCGCCAGTAATCTCACTGTTCACACGAGGAGCTGAATATACATAGTCATCCAACACGATAGCGATGCTCTTGCCAATGTTTTGTTTGGTCAACTGAGCCCAACGACGAGCACCATCGGTGTTCATACTCATGTTTACAGCTGGCTTGCCGTACTGGTCATACTTATCACTGGCATCCACCACAACGTCACCCTCAAGAGGAGCCTTACCATTGCGCTGAGTTGACTTTATAGCATACAGTTCGTATGTCTGCTTCTTAGGATCCAAATCAGATGGAGCCACACCCCATTTCAAGCGAAGATCTTTTGGCAATTCAGCCTGTACTTCAGACATTGCCAAATAGCGGTTCACCTCAGCGGTATCCTTTGCATTGGCATAAGCCACGATGCTACCCTGGCCAGAGAATACTTGCAGGATAGAGAGCAATGGATGCTCACGCTTGAGCTGAGCTAAGTCAGTTGTGGTGCTCTCACCACGGATAGCAGCAGCTAAACTATCAGAAGCACTTATAGGGGTAGCCTCGACAGGAGTCACCTCATCAGTGGTTTCAGAGGTAGTAAGGATATTGTGCAGTTTCACATCGGCAGACTGCAAGTAAGGGGCGATATCCTGAGCCTCGTAAGTCTCCCAGAATTCCAGATTAGCAGAACCTTGCAACAACTTTCTTACACGAGCAGGTTCCTTGATACCTGGCAGTTCCACCATGATACGACCCAAGCTACCAGTCAATGTCTGGATGTTAGGCTGTACTACACCGAAGCGGTCGATACGGGTACGCAACACGTTGAACGAGTTGTCAACAGCTGCTTTCACCTCATCACGCAACACACGCTCCACCTCTTGGTCGGTTGAACGCTGCGTCACCTTGTCTTTCAACTGCTGGGTAGCAAATATCTGGGCAAGTGGCTGACCAGGAGCCAGATTATGATACTCCCTAATAAACAATGTAATAACATCATCCTGACTGTTAACAGCTTCCTTCGCAGCATTACTCAATGCTTCATTGAACGCAGCGTCAGTCTTATTGTCAGACAGGACCTTGATAACGTCGGGTACTGACACTTCGAGGATGACGTTCATACCACCCTTCAAGTCCAGACCCAAACTGATACCCATCTCGCGGCAATCCTTCAATGTCCAGTTACCGAAGTAAACCTTTTCATTGGCAAGAGAATCCAAATAAGCCTGTTCTACAGCAGTATCACCATTAGCAATCTGCTTAGCCTTATTGTCGTAATAACGAACAACAGCTGAGAATGACAAATAGAACAGACAAACCAAAATCAGCAAGATGGAAACGATCTTAATAAACCCTTTGTTCTGCATCTTAGATTTGAATTAATTTTATTTATTTTTTTTGTTTTCAACTTTACAAAGCCGCAAAGTTAGTTGTTTTTTTTCATTTAACCGCAAAACTAAGCCAAATATTTAATTTTTTTCTACATACGCCCATATTGGATAGTGATCTGATGCGTCGATGGAGGAGTCAACTGTACAATTTGACACACTAAGATCTGGACTCACGAGGATGTTGTCAATTCTAAATAAGAATTTATTGTTGTGGTAAGAAATACCCAACCCTCGACCCGATTCTGTAAAAGCATCATTTAGGGTACGAGTTAGGATGTGGTGGGTATATGAAATAGGGATGTCATTGAAGTCGCCACATACCATAATATATTTAAAAGGATGGCTTTGTAAGTAACTAGCAATGGAATCTGCTTGTGGAGCCCTGATAGCAGCTGCCTCTGCTAACTTCTTTACCAGCACTTTCATCCCTGCCTTTACTTGCTCTTTTTCATGTTTTTCTATCATCTGCTCATACATTTCCTTGTCTTCAGAACTCAACTTATTGGACTCCAAATGACAGTTGATCAACAACAAAGTGTCTTGTCCCCATTTCAACTGATAAGCCATCGCACCATTATTACCACTTTTCATATCAATGCGTTCAGTTTTGAGTACGGGCAACTTTGAATAGATTGCCATTGAGGATATTGATTTCCTACCATCAGCTGTTTTACTAGCCCTATAAGGGTAGGAAGAGAGTGCTTTGTCAACATCTTCCTGTGTAACATGACGTTTGTTGCCACTCACTATATGTTCTTGCAAACAAATGATTTCAGCTTCGCTAGCCGCAAGATAGTCCAATACAGCATTCTTCCCATCTTTTTTTATCATACCACTAAAGCTCATAGTGTTATAAGAGAGCACTTTCACACTACCCTCTGGTTGGACACGAGCAGGTGAATTGAATGGCAAATAAGTTAATAGCTGAGAATAACACATGGCTCCGCCAGCCAAAGGAACTAAAGCGACCTTAAATCCTCTGAAAAGCAAAAAGAGTAACAGCAGCAACAAATTAATGACAACCATTAGTGGAAAGACAAAACCTGCCAATGACAACAAGGGGTATTTCACGGGTTGTACAATAGATGGGCTGAATGCCGAAAACAATAAAAGCCATACTGCTAATAGACTGACCATCCACACTATGAGCGATAGGAATTTCCCCAACCCTTTCATCACTTAACGTATGCTTGCGTTAAACAACTCTTTCTTTTCTTCTTCAGTCAAGCCTTGATAACCCGACTGCTTGATCTTTTCACGGATTATATTGATACGAGCCTGCTTATCAACTTGCTGGGACTTGTTCTCTTGAGTCTTCTGTTGCTGCTGTTCGGTATCAGAACTCTTCTTTGCCTTTGCCTCAGCCTCCTTCCCTGTTTCCCTACCATAATTGACTTTCATCTTGGGTTTCCGAGGCTGGGAACGGAATAACGATGGTTGATAACAAAAATCTATGACATTATTGATATATCGAGTTAAATCGGTACCTCTATTCAACATGTAGGCAAAGAGCAAACCACCCAATGCGCCACCTAGATGAGCGATATGTCCCCCTGCATTATCAGTTGTTACAAACAGCAGGTCTAACCCAATAACAACTAAGGCAAAATACTTAAGTGGAATACTGCCAAGCATCATAAGGTTTACACGATAGTCGGGTTCTCGATAGGCCACAGTTGCCACGATAGCCAAAACAGCTGCAGATGCACCCACCATAAAAGTGTAATTGACATGGGGCGCAAAAAAAGGAAAGACACTATAGGCAAACAGGTAAAGCAAACCACCACAAATGCCTCCCCACAAGTATACCCCTCTGAGATGACGAGCTGAGAAGAAATACAAGAACAGTTTACCAAACCAATACAGCCATAGCATATTGAATAACAGATGCATCACACCTGCATGCATAAACATATAGGTAACAATGCTCCAGGGCTGACGCAGGAATTGGGACAGTGAGGCAGGTATCTCCAGCCATTGTAACCAATCATTAATGCTTATATTGAACAGCATCAACACTATCTGCACCAAGGTAAAGACAAGAAATACCGCCACATTGACGAATATCAAACGAATATGTATCTCGCCTCGTTTAAATAAACCCTTAAGATCATTGATAATAGTAGCCATTGTTCTTGCGTCTGTTACGCCAATATCTTATTAATATATAACCGAATATCATACCACCTAAATGAGCGAAGTGAGCCACATTGTCAAACTGGCTCAATCCCTCCAGCAACTCAATCACAGCATAGATAGCTACAAAATACTTAGCCTTGATAGGCACAGGCAATGGAAATATAAAAATCTTCTCCTCTGGGAAAGTCATACCAAAACCTAACAAAATGCCATATACGGCACCTGAAGCACCAACGGTAGTCAGCATATTTAGGTATTCATCCATACTCACTACGGCATAGCCTATATTAACCTGCGAATAATGGGAAAGGTCAACCACATATTGCACATATTGCACTAACTCTTGCACTAAACCCGCACCAATGCCACACACTAAGTAAAAAAACAGAAAACGTTGGCTACCCCACACCTGCTCCATGATGCGTCCAAACATCCAAACGGCAAACATATTAAAAAACACATGCATGAAATTAGCATGCATGAACATATAGGTGAACGGTTGCCAGATCTTGAAGTCGCTCGCCATAAAAAAGTGCAAGCCTAGGTAGTCTGCTAAGTCAATTCCAAAACGCGATTGCAGCACTACAGTAGCCAGATACATCAGTATGTTGATGATGAGCAAGTTCTTAGTTATTGTAGGTAAGTTTTTCATTTTATTCCTATAAAAATCATTGCAAAAATAGCAATAAAATCCATGTAAAACTAAAAAATACTCTTAGATTGTACTTTTTTCCATTTTTTGAATAAAATTTTTAATTGTTTACTTGAAAAATTGAAAATTATGCTATACATTTGTTGCGTTAAAAAAGGAATTGAATATCATATAGAGTTTTATTGTAATCTTTTTTTTAATATTATGAACAAATCAGAACTTGTAAATGCAATTGCTGCTGAGTCTGGTCTGACCAAGGCTGACTCAAAGAAGGCGCTGGATGCTGCTGTTGCAGCTGTTAGCAAAGCGTTAAAGGGTGGTGACAAAGTTACCTTAGTTGGTTTTGGAACATTCTCTGTAGCTAAGAGAGCAGCTCGTCAGGGCATCAATCCTGCTACAAAGAAGTCTATCACAATTCCAGCAAAGAGCGTTGTTAAGTTTAAGGCTGGTTCAGAACTGGAGCTGTAATATTCCAGCATCAGTAACACTCTTAACAGGAGGCGCCATCGGATAATGGTGCCTTTTGTTTTACAACTTAACTATGCGGGTACTGTTAATCAACACATCTGAACGAATCGGAGGCGCTGCAATATCATGTGGACGACTCATGGAGGCTTTGAAAAAGAATGGAATCAAAGTCAAAATGTTGGTACGGGATAAGCAAACCGATGAAATTGCTGTAGTACCCCTCCCCCATAGTTGGAAGTTGTTGTGGACATTCCTATGGGAACGCATCCGTATCTGGATAACTAACGGCTTTCATAGGGAGAACCTTTTCAAGGTGGACATTGCCAATGCTGGCAACGACATCACACAATTCCCGGAATTTCAGCAAGCCGACATTATTCATCTGCATTGGATCAACCAGGGGATGCTGTCATTGAAAGGCATCCACAAAATACTGGAATCTGGCAAACCTATAGTATGGACCATGCACGACATGTGGCCCTGCACAGGTATCTGCCATCATGCTAGCGAATGCGAAGGCTACATGCACGATTGCGGCAATTGCCAGTATCTGCTCAAACCTTCCAAGCATGACTTATCTTATAGTGTTTATCAGAAAAAGAAAAAATACTTGGCTGGTCACCACATCAGCTATGTGGCTTGCAGTCAATGGATGGAACAACAAGCCCGTAAGAGTTCACTTTTACAAGGTCAAGACATAGTAAGCATCCCCAATCCCATTAACACTAGTATCTTTCGCCCAAACAACAAGCTAGAGGCACGCCATCGTTGTATCCTTCCTCAAGATATGAAGCTCATTCTCTTCGGGTCGGTAAAAATAACTGATAAACGCAAGGGTGTACTTTACTTCATCGATTCTTGCAAACTCTTGGCAGAACAACATCCAGAGCTCAAGGAAAAAATTGGCGTAGTAGTTTTAGGGAATCGTTCAGACTATCTAGCCGACCAACTTCCTTTCAAAGTGTTCCCTCAAGAATTCCTAATGGATGACCATAAGATTGCAGAAATCTATAATAGTGTGGATCTTTATGCCACCCCTTCATTGGAAGAGAATCTGCCTAACACCATCATGGAAGCAATGGCTTGTGGTGTACCATGCGTGGGATTCAATGTGGGTGGTATCCCTGAAATGATCGATCACCTGCACAATGGCTATGTAGCAGATTATAAATCTACGGAAGATTTTACCAACGGAATCTACTGGATTCTTAATGCCCCCGACTACCAAAACATGTCGGCCGAGGCCACTCGCAAGGTGCAAACCCATTATTCAAGTCGCGTCATCGCACAGAGATATACGCAAATTTACAACAAACTATTGGGTTCCTATGAATGATTCTCAACCGACATTCAGCATCATCACAGTAACCTACAATGCCGAGACAACGATTGAGGTGACTTTGCGAAGTGTGCAACAACAAACATATCGTAATATTGAACATCTCATTATAGATGGTGGTTCGGAAGACAATACCTTATATATAATAAAGGAGAACAAGGATAACACTACGAGAGTGATCAGTGAGCCCGACCAAGGGTTATACGACGCCATGAACAAAGGTATCCATTTTGCCACTGGCACTTACCTCTGCTTCCTCAATGCAGGTGACACCTTTCACGAGAACGATACTTTGGAGAAAATGGCCCAAAAAGCTCAAGATGCAGATATTTTATATGGTGAGACCGCTATTGTTGACTCTGATCGTCATTTCCTCCACATGCGACGTCACAAAGCCCCAGAGGTACTTACTTGGAAGAGCTTCCAACAAGGTATGCTTGTATGTCACCAGGCATTTTTTGTAAAGCGCACATTAGTTGAGCCCTACAACCTTGAATACAAGTATTCATCCGACTTCGATTGGTGTATTCGTATGATGAAAAAGGCGGATGTCATTTGCAACACCCACCTTATTCTCATTGATTACCTCGATGAAGGCATGACCACTCGTCACCACAAAGCATCACTCTTAGAGCGCCTTCACATCATGGCGAAACACTATGGCTGGTGCGAAGCCATCATCATGCACCTTTGGTTCATCATCAGGCTTTTAAAATAGACTTCAACTCCTTTACTCCTTCTGAAGCACCTTTCCTTATTACATGAACGTTACGGTAAGAGTGTGTATCTACTGGTTTAGGGTCAATCAAGTATATTTCAGCACTTTCTGGTGCATAGTGTAACAAGCCAGCAGCTGGATAAACATTCAGACTTGTGCCAATAATCACTAAAATATCTGCCTTTTCCACATAGTTAATTGCTGTTTCTATTTCAGGCACAGCCTCACCAAACCAAACGATAAAAGGTCGCAATTGGGAACCATCTTCTGCCTTGTCACCCAAATGTATCTCCTCACCGGACTTCAATTCTCGAATATAACGAGGATCATTGGGGTCACGCTCAGAACAAGCCTTGGTAAGTTCTCCATGCAAATGAACCACATGCGTACTTCCTGCTCTCTCATGTAGGTTATCCACATTCTGTGTTACCACTGTTACGTTGAAATCATTCTCCAGCTCTGCTACTCCAATATGTCCGTTATTAGGCTTTACGGTATCCAACTCGTTGCGACGTTGGTTGTAAAAGTCGAGCACCAACTTTCGGTTACGCCAATATCCCTCAATAGAGGCCACGTCCTCTACCTTGAACTGCTCCCATAGCCCACCAGAATCCCTGAATGTGCTGATGCCGCTCTCAGCGCTCATGCCAGCACCTGTTAGAAACACCAAATTCTTCATACTTGTGCGTTTTTAGTCACTCAAAAGTATAAAAAACTAACAATAAAAGCAATGATAAGATAATTTAAATGCATAAAATAACTCAAGTTTCAATAAAAAGCACTAACTTTGCACGCTTTAAAAATGAAAAAATGGATCAAAAACAAGTTAGCTATGCTTTAGGGCTGGGTATCGGCCAGAACCTGCTTGGCATGGGTGCCAAGGATATCGATATCGAAGAGTTTGCTCACGGAGTGAAGGATATTTTGGAAGGCAAGAAGCCTGAAATGGATCACAAGACCGCTCAGATCATTGTTAGCCAGTATATTGACGGCTTAGACAAGAAAATGACATCTGCACGCAAGGAAGTCAACAAGCAGTTCCTCGACGAGAATAAAAAACGTGAGGGTGTAGTGGAATTGCCAAGCGGATTGCAGTATTATGTAGTGAATAGAGGCAACGAAGAAGGCAAGCGTGCTAAGGAAACTGACCGTGTGCAATGTCACTATGAAGGCCGTCTGCTCGATGGCAGTGTCTTCGATAGTTCATATCAACGTGGTGAACCAGCAGTGTTTGGCGTAAATCAGGTAATTCAGGGTTGGACAGAAGCATTGCAACTTATGCCCGAGGGTGCTAAGTGGACTCTTTTCATCCCATCCGAAATGGCTTATGGAGCTCAAGGTGCTGGTCAGGTTATACCTCCCCATAGTGCCTTGATATTCGACGTAGAATTACTGAAAATCTTATAAAACAATTAAATAAAAAAGCAAAATGAAAAAGTTATCAATTATTGTGGTGATGGCGATTACAGCTATAATGTCATCATGCACAGCACAGGGACAAACTGGCAACTTCAAGTCCGACATTGACTCATTATCTTATGCTATTGGTTTCTCTCGCGTAGAGGGTCTGTCAGATTATTTACTCAGCCAGGGCGTTGACAGCACATTGATGGTAGATTTCCTCAAAGGTTTCGATGAGGGTATGGATAAAGTTGACGACAAGAAATTCCTTGCTCGTCGAGTAGGTATGCAGGTAGCTCAAATGGTTAACGGCTGGATTCCAGGACTTAATGAGAACATCTTTGGAACTGACTCAACTATGACACTCGACCGAGAAGTTATGATTAGGGGTTTTCTTGATGCAGTTGCAAAGAAAAGCGAGGTTATGGATTTGGTGAAAGCTCAGGCATATGCAAACGAAAAGATGAAGGAACTCAAGGAACGTGTCATCGAAAAGAATTATGGCGAGAACCGCATTGCCTGTGAGCAATTTATGGAAGAAAACAAGACCAAGGAAGGTGTAGTAACCACAGAAAGTGGTCTGCAATATAAGGTTATCACCATGGGTAAGGGTGAGAAACCTGCTGAGAATAGTCAGGTGAAGGTGAACTATCGTGGTACCACTATCGACGGCACCGAGTTCGATAGCTCATATTCTCGCAATGAACCAGCCACCTTACGTGTTAACCAAGTGATTGATGGTTGGAAAGAGGCTCTGCAACTCATGCCTGTTGGTTCAAAGTGGATGCTCTATGTTCCACAGGAACTGGCTTATGGAAGTCGTGAGGCAGGCGATGTTATCAAGCCTTATTCTGCTCTCATTTTCGAGGTAGAATTATTAGAGATTCTTAAATAAATCTACTCCATAACCCCATAAAAAGCTACTCTTGATTGTCAAGGGTAGCTTTTTTTTAATTAAACTACATTTTTTTTGTCAAAATGATTGTCAATAATAAAAAAAGTCCTATATTTGCTCACAATATGTAACAACTTTCTAACATTTTATAGAGATTATGGAGAAAATTGACAAACTTGACAAGAAGATACTGACTATCATCTCGAAAAATGCCCGCATTCCTTTTAAAGATGTAGCAGCTCAGTGTGGCGTATCTCGCGCAGCTATCCACCAACGTGTTCAGCACATGGTTGATTTGGGCATCATAATTGGCTCTGGCTACGAAGTAAATCCTAAGTCATTAGGCTTCATGACCTGCACATACGTAGGCATCACTTTGGAGAAAGGTTCGATGTACAAGGCAGTGGTGACAGAGCTCAACAAAATACCTGAAGTAGTGGAATGTCACTTTACCACAGGTCCTTACACCATGCTTGCCAAATTGTATGCACGTGATAACGAGCACTTGATGGACTTGCTGAACAACAAGTTGCAAGAAATTCCTGGTGTGAACGCTACAGAGACGCTTATCTCATTAGATCAAAGCATCAAGAAAGAGGTCCCTATTGAGATTTAACAAATCCTTGGCGCGTCAATAAGTTTTAAACAAAACATTTGCATATTTCTTTGGAAAAGACTAATTTTGCAGTGCTTTTCCAAAGAAATGGAAATGTAGGACTTGTAGCTCAGTTGGTTAGAGCAACAGACTCATAATCTGGAGGTCCCTGGTTCAAGCCCAGGCTGGTCCACAATGAGAAATCAACGACTATTTTTAAGTCGTTGATTTTTTTTGAAGAGTTGCCCAGAGTAGTCACTTCTTCGTGTTTGTTATTTAACCTATTAATATACTTGCCTTTTATCTTTTGCCTGCAAACATAAGTCTCTGTGACAAGGACATGACAGTAGGTACTGGGAGTTCAGCAGTCTTTACTATTTGATGCTCACCTTCTATATCAAATTGTAGTGTGGCTCCATCGCTACGAACATCTATTGTTACAGGAGCACCCATTACCAAAGGAAGGTTTACATCACCATGACCTGCAGGAAAACCACATAAAACTGGGATTCCATACTTTGACAATGACTCGCGAAGCATAGCTTCCACATTCTCGTACGTAAATTCCGAACCACAATCAGTAAATTCGCCCAAGATAACGCCTTTACAACGTGACAATACACCATTCAACTCTAGAATCTCGAATTGGCGATCGATATTGTGCATCGACTCCTCTACCTCTTCCATAAAAAGTATGAGGTTTCGCCCCTTGGTGGCATCGGCTTGTGTATCTAAGTTTGGCACAAAGGTGCACATATTACCACCTACAAGTATTCCACTTGCCTTTCCTATAATATTCTGAGGATGAGCCGGTAATTCATATTTTGGCACTTTTCCCAGTAACAAGTCACGCATCAACGTACTGGTTGCATCTGTACCACCCTTTGCCAAAAACGAACTCATTGTTCCATGAATACTCATCACACCAGCACGAGTCAGTAATCCATGAATGGTGGATATATCGCTAAAGCCTACCAACCATTTGGGGTTATCTGAAAATTCTTTGAGGGTTATCTGATTGATGAGTTGAATAGTTCCATAACCACCTCTATTGCAAATAATAGCCTTAACTTCTGGGTTTTCCAAAGCCCAACGGATATCACTAATACGCTCACTCACTGTTCCTGCATATTTCCCAGCATCAACCTTACCGACATTTGGCCCAATTACAGGCTCCAATCCCCAGGAACGCAAAACATTGGCAGTCTTCTCCACATTCTCCATAGGTGTGAAGTAAGAGGGAGAAATCAATGCCACTTTATCGCCAGCCCTGAGATAGTCTGGACGCACACATTCAAGGGCTATATCGTTGTTTTGAGGAACAACATCTGGATCATCATCATAATCACATGAAGCCAAGCCTGCGCAAACAGGAAGGATTATAGCCATCATCCATAGTTTCATTATCTTATTCATATAGTCAATAATTTTGGTACAAAGATAGCGGTTACACTTAATATCTGCAAACTGTGTCTCAAAAAACATATTAAGGCAGCTTACTTGTTTTTGTCTTCAACTTGCAGTATTTTTGCCCTTAAAATAATACAGATAAAATGAAAAAGATACTGTTTGTGTGTCATGGAAATATATGCCGCAGTCCAATGGCGGAGTTTGTGATGAAGGACTTGATTCAGAAAGCAGGTCTAGAAAACCAGTTCTATATCGAGTCTGCTGCTACTTCGACAGAAGAGATTGGCAACGAGGTGTATCCTCCTGCCAAGCGCAAATTAAGCGAACACAACATATCGTGTAGGGGAAAGACGGCACGTCAGATGACTCGAGGCGACTACCAACGATTTGATTTGCTGATAGGAATGGACGATTGGAACATCCGCAACATGACTCGCATAGCAGGAGGTGACCCAGACGAAAAGATACACAAGCTATTAGACTATACCAATCGTGGAGGCAATGTGGCTGACCCTTGGTACACAGGTGATTTCGACGCGACTTGGCATGATGTTATTGAAGGATGTAATGGATTGCTAAAATTACTAATCAACCTATCTAATCAACCTCAAAATCTGCTTATCAGTAGCCAGAGGCAAAATAAACTTGAAATGGGCAAAGATCCTATTGAATGACTCTTGGGGAGTTCTTGGGCACTTACATGATTCACGCCCCATCAATAATTCAGGAATTGTCAATAGCGACCATCCCCATCCATATTCGTTATTGTGCTTGTCGAGTGGATAGATAAAATCCTCTGTCACAATGCGACAAGCCATCTGTAAATGAGTGATATAGCCATCAAATTTGCTTCGCATATTAGCACCATTAAACCCACAAGCAGCTCTTAGCTCGCGTGTAATCATGCTCCCTTGTTCATGCAAGGTGAATAGTATTGCTTCTTCTATAGAGCCTTCCGTAGGTGCAGGTCTTTGACTACGTCGATAGTTGCAGAAGTCGGGCCACCACTCACGACTGATAAACCCAGCTTTGCCTGCAAAAAACTTACCATACACACTATTCCCATCCGTCACAATAGGACCTTTCCATTTCCAAAGTGGCCAATCCCATCCTCCATCTGCAAGCACCACATAGCGACAATCATCATCCACCACTGCCTCTGCTGAATAGCCCCAAATACCACTATCTAACAAAGGCAGAAAACCCACTTGTTGGATAAACTCCATCAACTCAGAGCACGACCCTATATTTGTATTGGAAAAACTACTCATAATTATATGCATATCTGAGGACAAAGGTAATAAAACAAACTTGAGATGCAAACTACAGACATCTATAATTGTATATACATACACAATGCTCTATCACAAAAAATAATGTTTGAGTGCATTTTTCATTTAGCGGTAGGTAAGGGTGGTTTTAAAGGAACTAAACCGTCTGTTAAGAGGAAGTAGGCCCATGACTTTTCAGATCCCAGATTTTTGACCATTTAAACAACCTGTTGCATATACATTATTTATACAAATAAACAAAGCGTAGTGTGAATTCTAATCCCGAAATGCTACAGTGTCAATATTCGGATAGCCTTTGTAATAAAATGAGGCAGCTGTAAAATAATAGCTGCCTCGTAATCTGTTTACAATAACGCTTTTATTTGTCTAATATTCCTTGGAAATAAGCTCTGACATCACTCCACTTATAATAAGGGAACATATCAGTAGATACAGGAATGTGTACCTCTTTCTCACAATGGAGAACCTTTATGATGATATCGCTGGGATCTTTATCGTTGCGGAAGAATACCAATTGTACATTAGCTGCCATAGGGGTAACTTTATAGTTCGCCCACACTTTATAAAGTTCACGAGGGTTGCTGATAGCCACACCAAAGTTCTCGATTTGCATCAAGGCACAAAGGTTAATCACATTGCCATCATGTCCAAAACGCAAGGTAGCTGCTTCATTGCCAGTAGCAATGGCTTGGTCGGCACTTTCAACGATATTTTGCAACAAATGCTTGGCATTTGCTGTCACAATGCCATGACCATCAGCATGATTAGCCGTACCCACATAGAAACTAAAGTTGCCTATTTGCCAAAGATCAAACAACTCCTGGGGTTGCCATAGGTCGAAGAACGACACCTTGGTCTCAATATTCTGCATACCTACTGTAATCTGATAAAGGTCATTCATTACTGAACCAGGATTCACCTTCTTCAACACAAAATTGTTGTCGGAAAAGAGAGTAGCTATCAAACGATCTGGATGTATCTTCGACTCCTGAAACTTGCGGAACTCCTCTACCCAAGGGCCATTGTGTGAGTCGGTAAACTTGTTTGCCTCAGGTGTTTGGTAGTTCAGATAGTTCATATACTTTGGGCTTGCCTCGTAGGCGATATGCAAGGTAGGATTCAACTCCTTAAGACGGTCACAGAATGCTACCATACTCATAGTACAACGTAATACCACCGTAGAACGAGCTGAGAGGTTGGCATTATTCATAAAAACCTCTGGGAAATTTTGGAACATACGCTCTGCAATGCCACGATGCTGACGAACACCTAGCGGACTGAGGTCACCACCATGACCCTCAGCCTCATCATACACCTGTTGAAGACGCTGATATACTTCTTCACCCAAAGAAGTGAGGGCATTCTGTTCATGTGCTTCCTTGAAAAGGTTCAAAGCACGAGTGTAGTCATCGTTAGAGATAAGATAGCGAGAGCCATGACGACTGTAATGACTGATATAAAAAGGTTTGTAGCCTTTTGGAACCTTGGTTTGAGGTGCAAACTGGGTTGGATAGACCAGATAAACTCCTCCAGCCTTCTCTGGGTTAGCTGTAATCTCCTCCAACGAAGATTGAGCAAAGGTGGTAAGGTAAAGCATACAAGTTACCAAAGCCAGGAAACATCTGCTTTTCATAGTTTCAATTCATTATAGATTTGACATATTGTTTTCCCTAACACGGGATGCATCACCGTTGGGGCTATCTCTACCAATGGTTTCATCACAAAGAGGCGCTCATGCATAAGTGGATGAGGTAACGTCAAAGATTCTGTTTGTATAACTACATCATCCATCAAGAGCAAGTCGATGTCAATAGGACGGTCAAAATATACCCCATTCATCGATTTTTTGGTTCTTCCGAGCTTACGCTCTATGGTCTGCGTGACAGAAAGCACCTCAAAAGAAGATAATATTGTCTCCACCCCTAAGGCAGCATTCAGATAGGTATTTGCAGAAGCATAACCCCAAGGTTCTGTTTCATAGAAGCACGAAAGGCAAACAACCCTGCCCACCTGTTCTTCTATCAAAGCGACAGCTTGCAACAAGTTGTTGCGCTTGTCGCCTATGTTTGAGCCCAATCCGAGGTATAGCATCATTTATCTGTTATGAGCATCGCATCGCCATAGGTACCAAACCTATAGCCCTCCTTCAATGCCACATGATAAGCCTCCATCACTTGCTCATAACCACCAAAAGCAGCGACCACCATCAATAATGTAGATAATGGCAAGTGGAAATTGGACACCATCGCATTCGCCAGCGTAAACTGATAAGGTGGGAAGATAAATTTGTTGGTCCAACCAGAGAACACCTTTAAATGTCCATCAGTGCTTACACTGCTCTCAATAGCTCGCATGGTGGTGGTTCCAATGGCACAAATCTGACGTTTATTATCCTTAGCACGATTCACTATATCGGCCGCTTCTTGAGTGATGTACATCTGCTCAGAATCGGTCTTGTGTTTAGTAAGATCTTCCACATCCACTCCACGGAAATTGCCCAAACCAGCATGAAGAGTAATAAAGG